>CAIKHC010000061.1 GCA_903827085.1 uncultured Candidatus Nemicrothrix sp.
CTGGTCCAGCCGGAACCATTGCGCCCGACCCGCGCATCAAGGCTGTTGTTGGCCAGGCTCCATATACCCGTCGACTTTCTGACGCTGAACTCACTGGTATCAAGATTCCGGTGATGTTGATGGTTGGAACAAAAGACATCACGACGCCGCTGGAACTCGATTCACAGCGTCCGTTCGATCTCATCACCGGTCCTCCCGTAGTGCTTGCCGTGATGACCGACGCCGCCCATCAGTCCTATACCGATGTGTGCATGTACCTCGATGAAATTCCGAAGTTGCCTGCTGCGCCCGCAGCAGTTGCGGCCGCGATCAAGGTGCAAGCAACGGAAGGTTGCGGCCCCGAGTTCATGCCCTATGCCCGCGACATGGAACTCAGCACGGGATTGACGGTTGCGTTCCTTAATGAATTCGTCGCCGGTACCCCTGACGCTTCCTGGTTCTCCGGAGAAACGTCAACCATCAGTGCTCCCGACATCACAATCACAATCAAGCGCTGAGAAACAGTTCGTCCCAAGTTCTTTCGACAACTGGTTTGCTAGGTTCGATCTGTGAATCCAGCCGCCCTCGCATTTGCTGCCTTTCTCACTGCAGCAATCGGAACGCTTGGTGGTTTGGGCGGGGCAATACTTCTCGTTCCCATCCTCGTCTTGTCGGGAATGGAAGCGAAGTTCGCTGCTCCTCTCGGACTGGTCTCAGTTGCTGCGGGCTCTCTCGCCGCAGCTCCTCAGCAACTCAGAGCTCGCGTTGTGAACCATCGACTTGGGGTTGCCACGGAGATCGTTGCTTCGTCGGCAGCACTCGTAGGCGCGTTGGTCTCCGGTCTCATTGGTCAGTCGTTGCTTGCTGTCCTACTCGGTGGGGTGGCGTTGGTGGCCGCGTTTTTTGGTGGCCGACGAAAAGGAATTCGCAATCTTCCTGATCCATCGCTCACTGCCGCCGACGTTGGTGAAACACCGGGAACGCTCGCAGGCGTTTACCCATTGGGTAACGAGTTCGTTCCGTATCGCGCGAAGCGTCTTCCCCTCGGACTCTTAGGGATGGGCATGGCCGGGTTGATTTCAGGCCTTTCCGGAGTTGGGGGCGGATGGGTGAAGACACCGACTGCATCGGAAGTAATGCATGTTCCGGTCAAGGTCGCTGCGGCTACCTCGACCTTTACGGTTGGTGTGACTGCTGCAGTTGGTCTTCTTGTCTACGAATCACAAGGACGCATAGTTGTTTCTGACGCCGCGCTTGTTGCGGCTGCTGGGTTAGTCGGTGGCACCGTCGGCGTTCGGCTTCAACATCTTCTTCCGCCTCCGCTCGTACGCCGAGGTCTTTCCTTCACCCTCGCCGTCATCGGCGTCTTGTTGATTGTGCGCCGATGAACGATTTCGGAGTTCTTTCAAAGATTTTGATGGTCGCTCTTGTTGTGACGTTTGCCTGCGCACTTGGTGGTGCATTTCTCCCAGGAACGGCGGGTGTCTGGAGCGGAACAGCCTGCATCATCATTTTGATTGCTGTACCGGTTTTGCGGGTGACATGGCTCGTTGTGGATTGGTCCAGAACGCGAGACGTGAAATTTGCGCTTTTGGGCTGTGCGTTGCTCGTCGTCCTCGCAACGAGTGGTGCAATCGTCTTTCTTCGCTAACACCAGGCTCTTCAGGCGAAGGCAAAAGAGCCTCGGTAGGCTTTCGC
>CAIKHC010000062.1 GCA_903827085.1 uncultured Candidatus Nemicrothrix sp.
TCTTGCCGTCGATTTCAGGAGCTTCACGCCACGTTCGACCAATTCCCGGACTGTCCACAAGCACTTCGACCACTGAGCCGATCATTTCGTCACGTTTTGCCGCAGTTATTTGATCTTGCAGCGCCATGAGCTCGGCAAGTCGTTCGGCGACGAGATTCTCAGGGACCTGGTGTTCGAGGCCCGCTGCAAAAGTGCCATCTTCACGGGAGAACGGGAAGAACCCGCACCAATCAAGACCCACTGACTCGACAAAATCAAGAAGTTGATCGTGATCCTCTTCCGTCTCACCGGGATAGCCAACAATGAAGTTTGAACGGAATGCGGCGGCTGGTTCTCGTTCACGTATCGCGTCAATGCGCTTGGCGAACCGCTCGCCATCACCCCAACGCTTCATGCCGCGCAAGAGCGACGATGAAACGTGTTGCAGGGAAAGATCGAAATAAGGAACACCGCTGCCACAAATCGTGTCGATCAGTTCATCGGTGAGATCTGATGGATAGAGATACAGCAATCGGACGCGGTCGACGCGTTGCGACACTGCGTTCATCAGCGGAACGATTGACCGTTCTCCGACGCCTTGATCGCGACCGTACGCAGCGAGGTCCTGAGCAACGAGAACAATCTCTCGGGCTTCAAGCGCATCGACCTCAGTGAGAATGTCGTCAACCGAACGTGAACGCTGCTTGCCTCGAAAGGAGGGAATCGCACAGAACCCACAAGCGCGATCGCATCCTTCAGCAACCTTCACATAGGCCCACGGAGAACTGGACTTCGGCCGAGGAAGATTCAGTAAATCGAATGACGAAATTTTTGCACCACGAGTTGAGCCCAGTGTGACCGGAACTCCGAACCCAGCAACCGAATCAATCTCGGGCAACGCATCAGCGAGTTCCTCGCCATACCTTTCAGCCATGCAGCCGGTGACAACGAGGCGAGCGCCAGGAGCGCGTACAGAATCGAGTCCGAGAATTGTGTCGATGGATTCTTGGCGAGCCTGCTCGACAAACGCGCATGTGTTGACCACAACGACGTCGGCCAACTCAGGGGATTCGGCCGGCACCAAACCGTCGGCCAGCATCGTTCCGACTAACTTGTCGGAGTCGACCTCGTTCTTGGGACAGCCGAGTGTTTCGATCCAGAAACTCTCGGTCATCGCTTCATCGTAGGCGTCAGTCCGCGCCGTCGAGTTCCTCGGGAGTCATCAGAACCGTTCGAGCCTTCGAGCCCTCGGAAGGACCGACGACTCCGCGCTGTTCAAGCAGGTCCATGAGGCGACCGGCCCGAGCGAATCCGACCCGAAGTTTGCGCTGCAGCATTGATGTCGAACCAAGTTGCGAGCGAACCACGAGTTCCATCGCCTGGACCAATAGATCGTCATCGCTGTCATCGCCGCCGGCCATGGCTCCTGCGCCGCTGCCTGTCGATGACTCCTCGGATCCTTGGACGGTCTCGTCATAGGTGATGTCTGATGACTGTTGACGCCAGAAGGCAACAACAGCGCGAACCTCATCTTCGGTGACCCACGCGCCTTGAATTCGCTGGGCGATGCTCGACGATGGGCCCAGCAACAACATGTCGCCACGGCCAAGAAGTTTCTCGGCACCACCCTGATCGAGGATGACTCGAGAATCAGCGAGGCTCGAAACCGCGAACGCCAAACGTGCAGGCACGTTGGCTTTGATCACGCCGGTAATGACGTTGACCGAAGGACGCTGAGTGGCGATCACCAAGTGGATGCCGACTGCACGCGCCATCTGCGCGATTCGACAGATCGATTCTTCGACGTCGCGCGCCGCAACCATCATGAGGTCATTGAGCTCGTCGACCACAACAAGAATGTACGGAAGTCGGTGAAATTCGAGACCCATATCGGGATCGTCAATCACTTCGCCCCGGTCGAATGCTGCGTTGTAACCATCGATGTCGCGGAATCCTCGATCAGAGAGAAGGTCGTATCGACGCTCCATCTCTTTGACCGTCCACGCCAATGCGTTCGCGGCCTTCTTTGGGTTGGTGACGACCTGGGTCAACAAATGAGGAAGTCGGTTGTACTGACCGAGTTCCACTCGCTTCGGGTCGATGAGGATGAGTCGCACCTGATCGGGCGTCGATCGCATCAAGATCGACGTAAGCAACGAGTTGATGCACGAGGACTTGCCGGCACCAGTCGCGCCAGCAATCAGAAGATGAGGCATCTTCGAAAGATCGGCCAACACCGAACGTCCGTTGATATCGCGACCGATCGCAACTTCAAGTGCATTCTTCGCGGCCTTGGCTTCGGGTGACGCAAGAATGTCGCCGACAGCCACTAACTGGCGACTGTCATTCGGCACTTCAACACCGATGGCCTGTTTGCCAGGAATCGGGGCGAGGATGCGAACATCGGGCGAGGCCATCGCGTAGGCAATGTCCTTGTGCAGGCTCGTGACCTTCGAAACCTTCACACCGGGAAGAAGTTCGAGTTCGTAACGCGTAACGGTCGGACCAACGACCATTCCGACAAGCTTGGTGTGCACACCATGTTCGGCGAGTGCTGCTTCGAGAA
>CAIKHC010000063.1 GCA_903827085.1 uncultured Candidatus Nemicrothrix sp.
ACGAAAACAAATGCGGCGATGAACACGCCGACTCGCCAAGTGAATGAGCTACGAATCGCACCGGGAGCTCTCGGGGGCTTTGGTTCCGTTGGCGGAACATCAGCCACCGTGAGATCCCCACCGGTATGTGAACTGCGAACACGATTCGCAGGATCCGCATTTGGGTCACGGCCCGAATCGTCGACGACGTCGATCACGACACATGTGATGTTGTCGCGACCACCGCCCTCGTTGGCCAGACGAATCAATTCTCGGCAGGCCTCGTTCGGATCTGCGAGGCGACGCAATGTTGCAGAGATTCGATTCTCATCAACCTCGTTGAACAAACCATCGCTGCAGATCAGATAGCGATCGCCAATGATCGGAAGAATTTCCCATGAATCAACAAGCACTGTTCCATCGATGCCGAGCGCCCGAGTGAGGATGTTTCGCTGCGGATGCACTGCTGCTTCGGCGGCGGTCAGTCGGCCTTGGCGCTCCATCGTGGCAACAAGACTGTGGTCTTCGGTGATCTGCGCAAGGTCTCCATCGGAAAGCAGATAGAGGCGCGAATCACCAACGTTTACAACGCCGATCGCATCGCGGCCCGCCGCATCGACGAGTGCCATCGCGACAAGAGTCGTACCCATACCGGCGAGTTCGGGATCGGCAGTCGAGCGCGACACCAATGCATCGTTAGCGTTCTCGACTGCCCGCACCAACACATCGGTACCCGCAGCGGTGAACTCGACTTGAAGTGTCTCAAGCGCGAGATGACTTGCAACCTCGCCGGCCTGGTGGCCGCCCATGCCGTCGGCTACCGCAAAAAGGCCGTCAACCGCTAGGTAGGAATCCTCATTCGCTTGGCGAACGCGTCCAGTGTCAGAGGCTGCACCCCACGCGAACCGAGTCACTGCATCTCCATGACGGTGTTACCAATCTGTACAACATCGCCAGGCTTGATCACCATTGGGCCCGCAACCTTGTGCCGGTTCAACCACGTGCCATTTGTGGAACCGAGATCTTCAATCTGCCATTGGTTGTCGCGGTTGAAGATGCGCGCATGAATCTGTGAAGCGTACGTATCGTCGATGGTGACCTGACAACCTGCAGCACGACCGATCGAAACTTCGCCCGCAAGCGCCCATGCTTTGCCTGAGAGTTCAACCGGCTCACGCACAACCAGTTGACGAGTAGGAACAGCGTCGCTTGATTCTTTGCGGCGCTTACGAGTTGGCGCGGCGACGGGAGGTGTCGTAGCTCCAGCGGGTATTTGCGGAAGAGGTCGAAGTTCCGCCCACACCGCGCGTACAACGCGAAAGAAGAACAGATAGAGAAGCGCGAGAAGGCAAAGCTTCAACACCAGAAGCAATTGGTCAGAGACCATTGTCAGGACGCCTGAAAGGTCAGTCGGATACTTCCGAAACCGAGTTCGTCGCCATCACGAAGTTCACGCTCGTGCACTGGCACACCGTTGACAGTGCTGCCATTGGTCGATCCGAGATCAACGAGTACAAATCCCATGCCGCGTGGGTGAATCTCGGCGTGTCGACGACTCACGTTGGGATCAATCAACGTGACCGCGCATTCAGGCAAACGTCCGATGCTGACCATCTGCTCGCGAAGCACAAAGCGCTCACCGGTGGGGAGCACAAGCGAGCCAGCACCAGCGCCACCTTGGCCTTCTCGGAAACGAGACTCAATAGAAAAGGTGCCTGTGCGCTGGTTGTCGTCGACGACGAGTTCAACCTCTACCGGGCCAAGAAAGGTGTAGGCCTCGTCCCGAGCATGTTCGCGGGCGGCGTCGCAGAGTTCGCGGGCGAGCGAATCGGCGATGTCGACGAAGGCGTCGTGATCGTCGGGTGAAATGGCGATGGTGAAGGAGTTCGGGGACACGGTTCGGCCACGGACATCGACCGTGCGATGGTCATCCATCTCGCGGGTGAGCTTGCGCCCGATCTCGATGGGGCGCACGCCGCTCTTGAAGACTCGTGAGAACACGCCTTCAACGGCATGTTCGAGACGGCGTTCAAAACCCTTGAGACCCACGTTGGACAGGTTAGAGCCGCGGGACTGCTCGCCGATGCCGGGCGATTCTCTAGCCGGACAAGGAAATTCTGCCCATGCATCGGATTCGTGAGCACAGACAGAGGGCAGTAGAGTCACCAGTCCACTCGCGCGAGTGGCGGAATTGGCAGACGCGCAGGATTCAGGTTCCTGTGCCCGTAAGGGTGTGGGGGTTCAAGTCCCCCCTCGCGCACTTCATAGCGGGATCGGTCCCACAACCCCGACCCGAGAATCCCCAGGACTGCGAATCGTCTGGGGCTCGTCGAGTCCGTCGGGCCGTGCGTCGGGATCTAGGCGAGCACGCGTCGAAGACCGGCTGCGGCACGGTCGCCGATGCGGTTGAAGACCAATCCGAGCAGCGGATTCAACGGGCTTAGGCAACCATTGAGAAGTAACTCCGCGGCGTATGTGACGATCGATCCCTCATCTTTCGCAACGACCGTGATCCTGTCGATCGAGGTGAACTTGGAGTTGCGGGCCTCGACCAAGAGATTGCCGGGCTCGTCATACTCAACGGTCTCATAGCGCAACACCGTTCCCCCACCGACGCTCTTCACTGCGACGTCGAAACTCGAGCCCATGCCAGCCCCATCGCCCGCAACTTGAGTCACGGTGAGAACACCTGGGTCCCAGTTGGCGAAGTTACGCAGATCGGCCATATAGGCGAAGGCTTCTTCGACCGACTTCGAGCTTTCGACACTCACCGTGTACTTCGCCATAGGTAGTCCTCGTTCGCTTTGCGGTTTTCGCCTTCGCTAACCCTAACGACAGCGAATTAGGAAACGTCGATCCGGACCCAATGCAACGAGGGCGGGCTGATCTAGCGAATTGCGTAGGCCTCGTAGCCGTTGGTCGCGAGCTCTTGGGCTCGGGCCATGAAGCGGTCGAGGCCACCCATGTAGATAGGAATCACGCGTGCTTTGCCCTCGATGTTGCCGCCGTTGTACCAGGAGTGACAGTTGGGAGCGTTGAACATCGT
>CAIKHC010000064.1 GCA_903827085.1 uncultured Candidatus Nemicrothrix sp.
AGCCGACGCGGAGACATCGAGCCGTTCCTTCCGCCTGGTGGACAACTTGAGTTCTACGACGAGATTGGCCACTTTCTGCATATCGAACAAACACGGTTCATTGCTGACCTTGTGCTCAAGTTTTTGGAGCCACACCGATGACGCGACGTACTGAGTTTCTCTTGAACGGTTCTTTGCGACTGGCATTGCACACGTTGGCCGAAGGCGAAGGGCGCCCTCTGTTGTTGCTCCACGGCTTGGGCGAACAGTCACCGCGAACTCGACCAGCGTGGACCAACTCGTGGAACGGGCCTGTGCTTGCACTCGATTTCACTGGTCACGGCGAATCTGAAGTTCCCGTGAGCGGCGGCTACACCCCAGAAGGTTTGATGTCAGATGTCGACGCCGTCTTGGCAGATCGAGGTCCGGTCACAATCGTTGGCCGTGGGTTTGGTGCATGGGTCGGACTCTTGGTCGCTGGCGCTCGCACGACTCTTGTCCATGGTGTGGTTCTGTTCGATGGTTCGGGCATCGTCGGTGGAGGGCCACAGCCGCCAACCCCGTACGTCAACGTTTTGCCGGCCTCAGGTTCAGTGACCCCCGACCCCTATGCATTGCTTGAACTCAGCCGCGATCCTCGACCACCTGACTACGCGCTCGACTACGTGCGCTTTGTGCTCGAGGATTCAGACATCGAACATCCGATCGTGGTGAGCGCTCGGATTCGTCCTGATTGGTTGGCCGCAGTTGCTGCCGATATCGGCGTCATTGAGCTTCCGTTGGAACAGGCGATCGAGTCCTTCGCCTGACATCGGACGGTTAGACGTCGCGAGCACCGACGTACACGGCGAGTTCTCTGAGTGCGTCCAGTGCTTCCGAAGTGATCGCGGCATCGTCGAGTGCTGAAATTGCTTGATCGGTTAATTGCGTGATGCTTGCTTCAACTTCAGACAATGCCCCGGTGTCGGTGAAGACCGACTGAATGGCAAGGATGTCATCGGACGCAAGTTCAATGGAACCAACGCGACCGAGAATGTCTCGCTGAGATTTCGTTGCTCGGTCGAGAGCAATTGCCAGCATCGGGGTGGGCTTTCCTTCGCGAAGATCGTCACCGACGGGTTTTCCGGTTCGCTCGCTGTCACCGAAAGTCCCGAGGATGTCATCGCGCAATTGAAATGCTTCACCCAATGGCTCGCCGTAGCGAGAAAGCGGTATCTGAAGTTCATCGAGGCGCCCCGCGAGAGCTGCGCCAACGTGCAACGGACGCTCAATGGTGTACTTGCCGGACTTGTAGCGAACGATTCGCCGTGCCGTCGCCAGATCGACCTCACCTCGTGCAGCGCCGAGCACATCGAGGAATTGACCGATGTTCAATTCGATCTTCAGTTCATTCCAAATCTCGAATGCGGCTCGTGGTGCATTCGACATCAAACGGTCGGCGTACACCTCAGCGAGATCGCCAACCAGGATTGCAACGCCCTCGCCGAAGCGCCTGGACTCGCCATTCCATTGGTTTGAGCTGTGTTCTGCGTCGAACGCGATGTGAACCGTTGGCTCTCCGCGCCTTGTTGAAGATCCGTCCATGACGTCGTCGTGGACGAGTGCGAATGCATGCAGCAACTCGAACGCAGCGCCGGTGTCGATGATTGCGGGGTCGTCGGCCATACCGCCAGCGCCGACGAACGCCCAGTGGCAGAACGCAGGGCGCAGGCGCTTTCCCCCTTCGACGATAAATCGCGTCAAGACGTTGAGCGGTGCCTCGAGATCGGAATCGACCGCAACCCACCGAGAACGCTCGGATTCAAGAATGGACCGAAGCCGCGCCTCGACAGGAGCGGCAACTGCGGTGAGCGCAGCAGGTACAGCGACAGGAGTTGGGGATGTCACTCTTCCTCTTCGTCGTCGCTATCGAGTGCATCGAGATCGGCGACGATTCTGGTGACTTCAACCTGTGCGTTTTCGAGACGGCCGCGACAAAGTTCAATGAGGTCGGCGGCGCGGCGAACTTGTTCGGCCAAGCGATCAACATCGACGTCGTCGGCCTCGAGTTCGCTGAGAATTCCCTCGAGCTCGGTGACCGCATCTGCGTATCCGAGCGAATCAGAAGTGCTCTTTTTGGTTGCCATTGGGTCTCTCAATCGATATCGGTTGCAGTGCTGGTGATGGTGCCATCGGCCACGGTTGTCACGAGTGTGTCGCCACGAGAAACATCGGCGGTTCGTCGCACGACGGTACCGCTCTTGGTGCGTGTAATCGACCAGCCGCGAGCCAAGGTGCGAACCGGGTCGACGGCACTGAGTCGAGCGGCGAAAAGGTCGAGACCCTGCTTCTCGGACTTTGTGGTTGTTTCGATCGTCCGGGAAAGCCGGGCGGTGATGGTGGTCATGCGGTGACGTTCGACGGTCAGACGTGTGCGGGCCCCGATGGCAGCGTGTCGGGCGCAGCGCGCCAAGCGGTCGCGCTCAGAATCGATGGTCGTTGTTGCGATTTCCGCAATGTCGCTCCAGGCAACTTCGCTTCGGTTTACGACGTCCATCGCGATGTCGATGAGCGCTTCGGCGCACGCAGTCGGTGTCTTGTTCGCGGTGTGCGCCACGACGTCGGAGACACTTGTGTCGATTTCGTGGCCGATCCCGGTGAACACCGGTAGTGATGATGTCGCGATTGTGCGGGCAACGAGTTCGTGATCGAAGACCGCAAGATCAAGTCGCGACCCGCCACCGCGAATTAAGGCGATGACATCAACGTTCATTCGTTGCGCCGTATGCAGTGCAGCGGCAATCGTGCGTTCGGCGCCTGCGCCTTGCACTTTTGAATCGATGAACGCCACCTGCCACGGGAGGCCGCTTTCGACGAGCGAATGCATGAAGTCTGCTTGGGCAGCGCTTTCATCGGCGGTGATCAATGCAATATGAAGCGGCATTGCAGAAAGCGGGAGTGTTCGATTTCTATCGATGAGATTTTCGGAGCGAAGAACTGCAAGTACACGTTCGCGTTCTGATTCGAGAGCTTCCAAGGTGAATGCGGGATCAATGTCCTGCATCGAAAGTTGCAGGCGTCCGCCAGCTAGCCAGAGTTCAAGCGGACCGCGGATGCGTACCTTGACTCCTTCTTCGAGCCGAACAGTTCCTGCCTCACGTAGTTTTTGGTCAACCCGAGTGCGCGTCCGACTCCAGAGCGCAACTGGAACTTTGGCTGTGACCGCACCTTTGTCGTCGCGATCAACAAGGTCGAAATAGAAATGTCCCCGAGACTCTCGGGGACCAGAGATCTCGCCGTCGACCCACACTGCGCCACCGAGGCGGTCTTTTATGGCATCGGCGGTGGCCGTCATGAGTTCGGTCACCGTGTAGTTCACGCCGGTCATAGGCGGCACCGTAGCGGGCGAATGCCCTCATAGAGTCAGGTCATGGGAACTTTCCGCA
>CAIKHC010000065.1 GCA_903827085.1 uncultured Candidatus Nemicrothrix sp.
GACATGCTCACCAACGCTGGTGTTGCGGCAATCTTCGGCCCTGGAACCAACATTCCGACAGCGGCTCGCAAGGTTCTCGCCCTCATCGCTGAGAAGAGCCCGAACGCGTGACCGAACCCGCCGAGAACGCCGCATCCCTCATTGAGGGGATTCGTGCGGGAGATCGGCGTTCGTTGGCCCGCGCAATTACGGTCGCGGAGTCGACCCGAGCTGAGCATCGCGTCATTGCCGATGCCGTGCTCGAAGCGGTATTGCCGGCAACAGGCAATGCGGTTCGGATCGGGATCTCTGGGCCTCCCGGTGTTGGAAAGTCAACGTTCATCGAAGCGTTCGGCAAGCACATCATCGATCAAGGCCATCAACTCGCGGTTCTTGCTGTCGATCCCTCAAGTCGCCTCACCGGCGGTTCGATCCTTGGCGACAAGACCCGCATGGGCGAACTCGTAAACCGCCCCGAAGCATTTATCCGCCCCTCCCCCGGTGGCTCACAACTCGGCGGCGTTGCCCGACGCACGCGCGAAGCGATGCTGCTGTGCGAAGCAGCTGGTTTCGATGTCGTCGTGGTTGAGACAATCGGTGTTGGACAATCCGAAGTTGCGGTCTCCGACATGGTTGACCTCTTTGCCCTTCTTGTCTCACCCGGTGGTGGCGATGAATTGCAGGGCATCAAGCGCGGCATCATGGAACTCGCGGACCTCGTTATCGTGAACAAGGCCGACGGCGACCTTGCTGCCGCAGCCGCTCGCACGCGCGGCGACTACGCCAGCGCGGTTCACTTGCTGCGGCCGAAATGGAATGCATGGGCGACCGAAGTTCTCGCTTGTTCAGCGCTCCATGGAATCGGCGTCTCAGAAGTTTGGGAATCCGTGATGTCATTTCGAGAAACTGTGACATCCAACGGAGAACTTGCAGAAGCGAGGTCAGCCCAAGCAACAGCATGGCTCTGGAGCGAAATCGGCGACACGCTGCTTGATCGCTTCCGGTCTGACGCGACAGTTGCGACTCTCCTCCCGGGCATCGAATCAAGTGTCTCGGCGGGGCGAATCACCCCAGCGAAAGCAGCGCTTCAACTACTCGAAGCATTCGGCACCAACGGGTAACTCAGCTTCCTGAGCGTCGCCACACGAGAAGCAAATTGGTTTTCCATGGCTTGATCGTTGATCGACCAGAAGCCACCAAGCCGGGGACATTGTCGGAGATGAGTTGGTGGAGATCGTCTTCGCGAAGGAACGACACATTGCGATCGCCGGTGATGTAGCGATCGGAGAATTTGCCCATCCAGTACCCAGGAGACGAAACGACGACCGTTTCTTTGACAAGCCACACTCCATCGTCGGCCAAGAGCGCTGAAACGTCAGAGAGCAATGCCGGTCGAATCGCCGGAGGCACATGATGGAGAACGTCAGCGATAACAATCGCATCGAAAGGTTCAGGCTTCTCAGCCAGCAGGTCACTCGTCGAAACAGTCCGGAACTGTGCTCGCGTCGCGTCGCCCTCAAAGAGCGAACCCGGATTCTCTGCCAAGTCGATGCCAAGCACGGTTACGTCGAGTCGACGCGTGGTGAGTTGGGA
>CAIKHC010000066.1 GCA_903827085.1 uncultured Candidatus Nemicrothrix sp.
CGCACAACTGCAAGCTGGCGAGATCCCCCTTATCGGCCGCACCGAAGCCGAGGTATCTGCCGACATCGGCCGACGGATTCTTGCTGAAGGCCATCACCGTGTGAACTTCGCAATTGTGGCTGCGGGAGAGAACGCCGCAAGTCCTCATCACGAGCCAGGTTCCCGAGTGATTGGTGCCAATGAAGTCGTTCTCTGCGACTTCGGCGGAACCATGGCCGACGCTGATGGTGTTGGTTACTGCTCTGACATCACTCGATGCGTCGTCACGGGATCTCCAACTCCTCGAATGACCGAGGTCTACGGTCATCTGCATATCGCTGAAGCCGCCGGACTTGTTGCTGGTGGTCCGGGCATTCCTGCTGAAGATGTTGATACGGCAACGCGGTCGATCATCGACGCTGCAGGCTTCGGCGAATGGTTCATGCACCGAACCGGACACGGCATTGGGGTCGAAGAACACGAAGACCCCTACATCGTTCTCGGAAATCGCTCGCCCCTTGTAGCGGGGAATGCCTACTCGGTCGAGCCCGGCATTTACCTTCCCGGCGAGTTTGGCTTCCGTCTTGAGGACATCGTTGTGGTCACCGATTCTGGGGCCGAGTCGATCACGAACGCCGAGCGGTCATTGGTGTCTGTTGAAGCATGACAAAGTGGCAGTCCGATGATTGATTTCGACGCCGCCTCGCTCTTGCTGCAGTGGGCTGCTGGCGGCCTGCTGTTCTTGTGGGTGACGACACGGCGACGTGAAGTTTCACTCGGCTATGGCTGGCTCATGCGCGGCACATATCTGCTGATGGCTGGTGGGGCCGCCTATATCGGCATCTTTGTCATTGAGCCGATGGCGGTTCGTGACATTGCGTCGGTTGGTGTCGTCTTGGCCTCGGGATACGCGCTCGCGTCCTCGATCATTCGGCGCAAGGCCGGGGTTTCTGGTCAGGTTGCGTTGGCCGAGTCGCGCACCGAGCGCGTTGCTGCAATGACCGGGATTGAACGAGAGGCTGCGCAAAAAGACACGAAGGTTCGTGAGTTTGATCCTCGCCTCGATCTCATCGCTCCGATTATCGGTTTCGTGGGAGTAGTTGCTGCTGGCCTTGAAGCAGGCGGACCAGCGTGGCTTGCAGTTGCTCGGTTCGTTGTCGGAGCACTGTTCTTGGGCGCAGTCACCGATGCGATGTTGCTTGGTCATTGGTACCTCGTGCAGCCCGGCCTGGCTCGAGGCGCGCTGCTTGAACTCGTGTACTGGACAGGTTGGTTGTGGGTCCCCGAAGTGATCCTGCTGCTTGTCCCAACCGGAATGATCTCGGCCATCAACGGCACCATTGACGACGGCTACAACGGATTGCTCACCTGGTTCTGGGTGATGTGCACGGTGACGACGATTGGCTTGATCATCACCACACGACTCGCTTTGAAAGAGCGCTCGTATTCGGCCGTCATGGCGGCTACGGGATTGCTGTATCTCGCAATCCTCACGGCATTTGGCATTGACTTAGTGGCGCGGGCACTTCTCTCTTCAGCCCGCTAACGCTCAACGAGCGACGAAATACTTGGCCTGAGGGTGATGGCAGATCAGCGCTGAGGTTGTTTGTTCAGGCTGGTACTGGAATCCGGTCTCTTCGTTAACCTCGATGCCGATGCGGCCGGCATCGAGAATCTGAGCAACTCGCTCATTGTCTTCGAGGTCAGGACATGCGGGGTAGCCCCACGAGTAGCGACCGCCGCGGTATTGCTGGCGGAAGAGTCCAGCGAGCGACGGGCCGTCGTCTTGGGCGAAACCCCAGTCCTCGCGCATACGGCGATGCCAGTACTCGGCAAGAGCTTCGGCCATTTCGACGCCGAGACCATGGACCATGAGGTACTCCTGGTATCGGTTCTCTTCAAACAACTTCGCCGCAACATCGCTCACGCGCTGGCCCATCGTGACGATGTGGAACGCCGCGTAGTCAATCTCACCCGAATCAACCGGGCGAAAGAAATCGGCGATGCACATGAACGGCGCAGCTTGCTGACGTGGGTAGTGGAAGCGAGTGAGTTCTTCTGATCGAGTCGCGTCGGTCCAGATCACGAGATCGTCACCATCGCTATTGACCGCGAAGTAGCCGTAGACCACCTGGGGAATCAGCATGTCGGCAGCCTTCGCCTCGGCAAGCTGCGAACGAAGCATTGAGCGAATGCGATCCTTGAACTCTTCGTCGGTCTCAGTGACACCGTCGTTTGTTTCGGGGCGGAACTGCCACTGGTTGCGGAACAACGCGGTTTCGTTGATGTAGGCCGCGATGTCGTCGATGGCGATGCCCTTGACGACCTTCGTGCCGAGGAACGGGGGAGTGAAGACCTCGTTGTCGGCAGCGACATCAGGCGAGCGTGGCGGAAGGTCCTCGGCTGACGTAACGGCCTTGGTTCCTGAACGAGCCGGCACAGTGCTTTCGCTGGGAACTCGACCCCAGTCGGCATCGTCGGGTTCGGTACCGCGTTTGATGTCGCCAAGACGATCCATGACGCGCAGGCCTTCAAAGGCGTCCTTGCCATAGAACAAGCGACCTTCGTAAACCTCGCGGAGATCACGTTCTACATAACTACGAGTGAGTGCAGCTCCGCCAAGCATCACGGGGATATTGGAGAGGTTGCGAGTGTTGAGTTCTTCGAGGTTCTCGCGCATGATGAGCGTGGACTTCACAAGAAGTCCGCTCATGCCGATTGCATCGGCGTTCACTTCAACAGCCTTTTCGATCATTTCGGCAATGGAAATCTTGATACCAAGGTTGATGACTTCGTAGCCGTTATTGGTGAGAATGATGTCGACAAGGTTTTTGCCGATGTCGTGGACGTCGCCCTTGACGGTGGCGAGGACGATGCGGCCTTTTCCGCCGTCGTCGGCCTTCTCCATGAACTGTTCGAGATGGGCAACCGAGGTTTTCATTGTCTCGGCCGATTGGAGAACGAAGGGGAGTTGCATCTCACCAGTGGCGAAAAGCTCACCCACAACTTTCATCCCAGCGAGAAGAACGTCATTGATGATGAAGAGCGGCTCCAAGCCTTCGCTCATTGCTCGGTCGAGATCAGCCTCGAGGTTTTCGCGCTCTCCGTCGATGATCCGCTGGCTGAGAATCTTTTCGATTGTCCAATCACTGCGGTCTTCGCGGACGACATCAGCGGCCTTCACGTCGGCGAAGATGTCGAGAAGTTTCGTGAGTGGGTCGTAGCTCTCGCTTCGGCGGTCATAGATGAGATCGAGTGATACCTCTCGTTGCTCATCGGGAATTTTGTTGAGCGGCATGATGCGGGCTGCGTGCACGATCGCTGAATCGAGCCCGGCTTTGACACACTCGGCGAGAAACACCGAATTGAGTACATGGCGAGCGGCGGGCTTGAGACCAAAGGAAACGTTGGAAACGCCAAGTGTGGTGAAGACGCCAGGCAATTCGGTTTTGATGCGGCGAATCGCTTCGATTGTTGCGAGAGCATCGCCGCGCAGGTCGTCATCGCCGGTTGAGAGGGGGAACGTCAGCGCATCGAAAATGAGATCGCTGGGTTCGAGCCCGTAACGGTTCACGGCGAGATCATGGATGCGGTGCGCGATGCGCA
>CAIKHC010000067.1 GCA_903827085.1 uncultured Candidatus Nemicrothrix sp.
AGGAACAATCAAGAGCCGCATCCGTTCTGGGCTCTTGAAACTCTCCTCGCTACTAGATGATGAAGGATCGGAGGCCAAGCCATGACACCTGAAGACCAAACCCGTGAACTGCTTGGCGCCTACGTACTCGATGCCGTCGATGACGTTGAACGCAGACGATTAGAAAATCTTCTCGCCATCGATCCTTCAGCCCGCGACGAAGTCGAACGACTGCGACGTGTCGCAGACAAACTCGGTGACGCCGCTGAAACTGCTCCACCCGCACAACTTTGGGAGTCAATCCAAAGTGCGATTGCTACAGATTCATCTGCTCATAAGCCCTCAGGTTCGACTGAACCAACCTCGATTTTCTCGTCGAAGCGATACCGAGGCGTCAACAAACCATTCCTGGCTGCAGCCGCAGTGCTCGCAGTTTTTGTGATCGGCGGCGCGATTTTCGCAGGCGTTCGTCAAGACGAGAATGTCCCCAACACCGTTGCCGCGATGACGGCAATGGCCAACGACGCTGCCTCCAAACCTGGTTCTCGAACAGGTTTTCTCACTGACCCTGGTCAAACAATGAAGGTGCAAGTTGTCGCCGATGCCCAGGGTCACGGCTACTTGATGACCGACCCGCTGCCAGCCCTTCCTGAGGATGAGACCTACCAACTCTGGGCGGCAAATAACGGAACCATGATTTCCCTTGGAATGCTTGGTTCAAATCCAGAGATGTCAATGGTCCCCATCGATCCATCGGTGACCGAACTTGCGCTTACTCGAGAACCGGTGGCTGGAAGCGTTGCTCCAACAAGTAACCCCATGGCAACCGGATCTCTCGCTTAATCAAAGATTTCTAAGCGATCACTCATCCGAATATCGCTGCAGCTTCGGAGTAAGGGAGATGTACCCCATGTGCGCAATGCACGTCCCCTTACTTAGGAGTTCACATGTCATCACGCCCCATCAAAATCGTAGGCAGCTTGATCGTTGCTGCTTCGCTCACCCTCGGTGCTGTTGCTTGCAGCAGTGACTCAAACTCAAGCTCTTCTGACACGACTGCAAAATCGAACTCGTCAACCACGAAGGCCATGAAGTCCGAGACCCTCGTTGAAATCGCAGCCGGTAATGCCGATTTCTCGACTCTTGTTGGCGCCGTCAAGACTGCCGGCCTCGTTGAGACGCTCTCAGGCAAGGGCCCGTTCACCATCTTCGCTCCTACCAATGAGGCGTTTGCCAAGCTTCCCGCCGGAACAGTTGCCTCGTTGACCCCTGAGCAGCTCAAGTCGATCCTCACCTACCACGTTGTCGCAGGCGAGGTTCTCGGCAAGGACGTCAAGCCCGGCAAGGTCAAGACTGTCAACGGAGCGGAACTCACCATCAATGTGAAGGACGGCAAGGTCACGATCACTGACGCAAAGGGCAACACCGTCAATGTCGTGAAGACCGACATTGTCGGTAGCAACGGTGTCATCCACGTCATCGATGGCGTCTTGATGCCGTAATCAGCACTCGCATGGAGGGGAGGGGCCCGGTAGTTCTGGGTCCCTCCCCTTTTTTCGTTGGCGCATCCACTAGCGGGCTTGCACTCAAACGGATTGAGGGTTGACCGATGCTCCAGACCAAAGCGATGGCACACTGAGCCGGTGATCGATCCCACAATCAAACGATGTCTCGGACAGATGATCAAAGGTGTGCAAGTTGTCGCCGCGTCACATGACGGCGTCACTCGGGCCTACACCTCGCACTGGGTCACTCAGGTTTCGTTTGAAGAACCGGTAGTGATGGCGTCTCTTTCAAAGAAACATGACACGTGGCCGATTCTCCAAGAAAGCGGCGCATTCACGGTTTCGCTTCTTGCCGCAGACCAAATCGCCGAGGGTCAGTACTTCAGTTACCCAGGACACAAGATGCGCTACTCCGCACCCGAGTTCCTTGAGGAGATTGATAGTCATCCCGTCGTCCCCAACTGCATTGCTTGGTTCACTTGCGAAGTCTTTGATCACATCAGCTTGATTGACCATGAGCTTGTCTTCGGTCGAATCACAGCTTCTGGTGAAGGTCGTCTCAAAGCTCCTCCTCTTCTCTATTCCAGTCGCCATGGCTGGCGAATCACCGGCGAGAAAGCGCGTGAACCCGGCGTCTCGATACGAGATCAACTCCTTGCACGAATTGTTGATGACACAACGCCGGAATCATCGACATGACTATGCCCGCAGAAGATCGACCACTCATCGATCACATGGTGCACACCCACGAACTCCCGCCGCTCCCGCAACGGGAATCGCGAATCATTGCGTCGCAGTGGATCGAAGCGCCGAACGAAATACGGACGCTGGGAGACGATCTCCAGGCCGACCCTGGATACCTGCGAGGCATCGGACGGTACCTGCTTTGGCGCGCGGGTCCAGCAGTACGTGCGCGTGCGCGCTACGGAGCCGTTGACAGCACGGACCTCGAACGTATCTGGACCTTTGAACTAGATGCCGAGGGCAACGGCGAAGGTCTCGGACCCGACGGAATCATTCACCGTCGATTCCGTACGTGGAAGGAATCGTTGCGTGATGATCCGGAACTCCGGTCCGAGTCCGACGAAGTGAGTTAGCCCTTCGTTACCAATGCGCCCGGGAAGTCGCCCGCAGCGCGGAACTCATCGAGATGAGCGTGGTAGTCGAGAAGACTGCCGGCGAAGACAAGGCCCTTCGCTGCTTTTTCGTCCGGCACCGACATTTCGTTGTTGTAGTAGCCCGGCGTACACGTCGCGACGTATTCGGCACCGTTGCCGATGACGCTGTAGAGCACCATGAGCCAGCCCTCTTCCGCTTCAGGCGTGGCTTCGATGGTGGCAATGCCTTGGTCGTTGCATGCCTTGATGAGTTCGGCAACGTGACGAGCCGAACGGCCAAGGAAGTGGACGAAGTTGGTGCCGAAACCAGCCTGCACAAGGCTGATCACCATCATGTTCGGGAAGCCACCCGACAGCACACCGTGAAGGGTGTGCGCACCGGTTGACCACGACTGATTGAGCGACACGCCGCCACGACCAACGGGGTCGAAACCAACGCGTGCGTCGAGATCGGTATTGACCTCAAAGCCTGAAGCAAACACAAGACAGTCGACGGGGTATTCCACGCCACCGACAACCACTCCAGTTTCGGTTACACGTTCAATACCCTTGCCATCGGTGTCGACAAGATTCACGTTGGGTTTGTTGAATGACGGCAGATAGTCATCGTGGAAGCACACGCGCTTACAGTTCTTGCCGTAGTACGCCTTGAGCTTGGCG
>CAIKHC010000068.1 GCA_903827085.1 uncultured Candidatus Nemicrothrix sp.
CACAAATGACTTCGAGGATGATTTCGAAGTCGTTGCGATCGCGCCCTGATTTCGCGAAGCCACGTTCAAGCGCTGGCATCGTTCGTTCCGCAAAGTGACGCTCAGAGTTGAACGGCATCACCAAAATGCCGTCGGCAACCTCGGCGGACATTTCACACATCTTTGGACCGAGCGCTCCGACAAGTACCGGTGCCTTTCCGAACGGATTCGGACCTGGATTGAAATTCGGGGTCATGAGCGTGTGCGTGGTCCACTGACCCTTGAAGTCAAACGGACCTTCACCAGCAAAGTGAGCGAGGATCGCCTTCGTTGCACTCACCCATTCGCGCATTTGTGCAACCGGCTTCTCCCACACCGATCCGTAGCGCTTCTGAATATGCGGACGGATCTGCGAGGCAAGGCCTAAACGAAACTTGCCGCCAGTCAGTAATTGAAGGTCGTTGGCTGAATACGCGAGATGCAGCGGGCTTCGAGGGAACGCCATAGCCGCATTGGTCATCAGGTCGATCTGACAGGAGGTGCTGGCCAAGACGAGTGGGAAGAAGGCGTCATGGGCGTTCTCGAAGCTGAAAAGGCCATCGGCCCCGACCGCCTGGAGTTCCGCCGCCCGGGGCACCGCATCGAGCGGTCCGGACATTGCGAGAGAGATATCGACCTTCATGGTTCCTCCATGCCATCACTATGACGGCCCAATTGTTCTAGCCCGTTCTCTGCCATGTCCGGTCGTCTAGGTCCTGTCGTCAGACTTCCGAGAGATTTCCTACTTTCAAATAATCCTTGTGCTAATAATCAAAACCTTCAGTAAGTAGTGATCTGTCCTATCCTGCCGTCATGGCCACGAGGACCAAAAGCTCAGGATCAGCAAGTTCGACACCAGACCGACCAAAGGTCTCACGAGCACAAAAGACCCGAGAGGTTCAAGAGGCCATCACCGCATCGGCTCTTGAGTTACTCGCAGCAAATGGCGTCGATGGTCTTGCCCTCACGAAGATCGCAGCGCACGCAGGCATGTCCAACGGTCCGCTGTACGGCCGATACGACTCTGCAGAAGACGTCGCGCTTGAACTCTGGGAAGAGAAACTTGGCGATCATTACAAACAGCTGATCCTGGAATTCGACTCGTTTGCGTCTTCGAAAGATCTCGAACCGTCGCAGTGGTTGCTCGAAGAACTCGAAGCCCCGTCTGCGCTCACCGCAGCAGCAGTCGAGATTGTCGCCGTCGCACGACGCTTTCCTCTTCTTGTCGACTCTGTTCGCGACGAGGTGGAATCCCTCTTTCAGCACATCTGCGCTGCGCACCCCGACATTCCACCAGCGGTTTGCTCACTTCGGTTGACAGTTCCAACTGGATGCGTTCTCACCAGCCGCTCAGTCCCCAAGACTCGTCCACCGTGGAAGGCAATTCTTCTGCGGTTCCGACAAAGCGCGCTTGACCCGAAGAACTTGAATCAGCAGGGCCTCGCCGCCACACCAGTTTCGTTTTCAATGCCCGCTCCCGACACCGGCGACGTTGGCCTCGATGAATTCGTTTCCGCCGTGATGGAAGTTGTGGCTCGTGTCGGTTTCGAAAAGACCACCGCACACCGAGTTGCCCGAGCTGCTGGTCATTCATTTAGTTCCGCATATACACATGTCGGCACCAAAGATGAGCTCATGCATATGGCGATTGGTCAGATGATGACGCAAATCTGGCAAACGGGAACAGCGTCCTTCCTCGAGCTTGGTCCCGAGGGATACAAAAACGCGATCGTCGCATTGCAATGCGGGTTGATCGCAGAGTCGAACCGACCGATCCGCCAACTTCGTACGGAAACCACTGTTGCGATGCGTCACCACACAGATCTCGCCGCTGCCGGTCGGAAACGCACAGCAGCTTCACTCGCAATCGTCAGCGACGCTGTCGAGAAGTCCTATCCCGCCGCCGCCGCCGCTGCCGCTGCATTTTGGTATCTCACCGCAGCCAGCGGCATCGGCACTGTTTCGCTCAGTTTGCTCACGGACACGTTCCGCAACCTTGACTGGGCCCCAGTTGCAGCCGTCGCCTACGAGATGGCGTATGCCACAACGATCGAGCCACTGAGCAAACTTCCTAAAGCCTGAGAACTTCCGTTACCGAAAGTGTTCTCGTCAAACACTGAAGGTTGAGCACGTTCAGCGTTAACACCATCCGGCAATGTGATGCGTAATGAACCCTCGTTGGACTCAGTTATAGGTATCGAGAATGCTGGTTTCGGCCAAGCGCGACAGCCCATCCTTGATGGAACGAGCACGCTGATCGCCTACACCTTCCACCGTTTCAAGTTCGGCTTCCGTCGCGCTCATCACAACATCGAGCGAACCAAACTTGGCCACGATGCGACCGACAATCGATTCCGGTAGACGAGGGATGCGCGAAAGCATGCGATAGCCCTTGGGTTGCACGGAAGCTTTCAGATCGTCGGCGTCTTCGAGATGCAACACACTCGCCACCGCGGTGAGGTCGAGGAGTTGTTCCATGTCGAGCCCCGACAAACCAGCGGATGCTTCCGCAAAGTGCCAATCGTTGTCTTCGTGCAAATAGTCGAGCACAACAGAGCGACGATCGTTCGCAACGCCGGCGATCACTTCTTCGAGTTGAAGTCGGAAGAGTCGGCCATCGACACCAAGTTCAACAATGTCGAATTCGATTTCTTCAGCAATCCGCAACACCATTTCTGTGCGCTGCAGCATCACCACAACATCGCGAACAGTGACAGCGCCCTGCACTTCAAGTGCATTGAGATTGTTCGACACTTCAACGAGACGCTCTTTGTATCGCTCGAGTGTCTTCATGGCCTGGTTGGCGCGATCGAGAAGGCGAGGGATCGGCATGAGCTGATGCTTTTCGTCGCCCACGTACACCGCGATGATCGACATGTCTTCCGAGACCGAAATCACCGGAACCGTGATGGACCGAGCGACTCGTTCTGCAGTGCGATGGCGGGTGCCCGTTTCGGAAGTGGGCACGTTCGGCTTGGGCACAAGGTGGACGTTGGCCCGGGCAATACGGCTGGCGTTGGAAGCGAGCACGATGGCGCCGTCCATCTTTGCCAGTTCCGAAAGGCGCTGAGGGCTGTAGGCCGCATCGAGAAGGAATCCGCCCGAGCAGATGTTGAGCACATCGGGGCCGTCACCAACGACGATGAGCGCGCCCATGCCAGATTGCAGGATGCGATCGAAGCCTTCACGCAGCGGCGTGCCGGGCGCGACCATTCCGAGTGCATGCAACATTGCGGGACTACGACGCCGAGCCATCTGCTGAGTGTACCCGGGGGTTGTTTCAGAACTCCGAGGAGTTGCTGTCGCCGATGCCCACAGCAGCCACCGCTTCAGCCAAAGTGCCAACCCGAATGGCCTTCATGCCTTCGGGAGGATCGGGAGCAAGGCGCGGCACTAGCGCGCGCGTGAATCCAAGACGAGCCGCTTCAGCCAAACGACGTTCGCCATGGGCAACCTGACGAAGTTCGCCGCCCAAACCGATTTCGCCGCACACAACAAGCCCATCGGGAATTGGTGTGTTGAATCGCGAGGACGCAAGCGCCAAAGCAATACCGAGGTCGGCTGCTGGTTCGACGATCTTCACGCCACCAACTGCAAGCGCATACACGTCGCGCTTTTCAAACGTGACACCGGCGCGTTCAGCCAACACCGCCAGCAACAACGACAACCGGCCGGAATCGAGACCCTGCGCGCTGCGACGCGGAGAAGGAAGTTCGGAATGGGCAACCAATGCCTGCACTTCAACCAACAGCGGACGATCGCCTTCCATGGTTGGCACGATGACCGAACCGGCAACGCCCTTGCGGCGATCAGCCAAGAACAAACGACTGGGATCAGGAAC
>CAIKHC010000069.1 GCA_903827085.1 uncultured Candidatus Nemicrothrix sp.
CACGAAGAGTGTCCGGTATCCAAACTGGGAACCCGCCGAGGCATAGGTAGCGATACCGCCTGCGTCGTTGCCCGCGTTGGCAGCGATAAGTCCGGGGCCAAGAACTGCGAGCCACACCATCCAGCGTCGACGCCGCTTGGGCGCGGGGGGTCGCGCTCCAGTCGACTTCGCGGGGTCGTTGATCGGCTCGGTCATGACAACTCAGCTCAGGCGAGCAATCGCGTGAAGGGTCGGCGGTTGGACTCGTGCTGCGGAATAAGCGCATCGACAACATCGTCAGCGAGAATTCGACCGATTGGGCGGGTTTGCTCATCGACAACAACGATCGATGATCCGCGATTCTCTACAAACGACTCGATGACGTCTTCGATGGGCGCCTCAACGGTGACAGTCACTGGCCATGGCGATCCGATAAGCGAACGAAGCGTGTCGTCGGGGCTCGCCATGAAGAGGTCGATCATCAAGATGTCATCGAGCAGTGTTCCGTCACCGTCGAGAACCAGAACGGACTCGAGTCGGGCAATGTCTTCTGCTTCTTCAAGGCGCTGACGAGCTTCGGCAACGGTGAGATCGGCGTCGAACATAAACAGCGCAGTGGTCATGAGACCGCCCGCTGTTTCTTCGTCGTAACCCACCAACCGAACCAACACTTCGGCGTCTTCCTTGTCCATCACCGCCAAAAGTTCATTGCGGGTTTCGTCGTCGAGATCTCGAAGTGCCTCGGCCGCCTCGTCGGGCTCCATCTCGGCCAGCAACGACGCCGCCTGTTCTGGATCGGCATCTCGAAGAAGCACCGAGAGTTCATCGGGCTCCATTTCCTCAAGTGCATCGGCAGCCGTCTCGGCATCGAGAGCAGCGAGAAGTTCCTGACGCTGCGATCGACCGAGTTCTTCGAGAAGGTCAGCGAGTTCGCCAGGACGAAGTCGGCGGAGCTCGCTGTTCGCACGACTCAAGCGCACCGGTTCACCGGGATCGGAGAACGGTTGAATCGCGGCCCAGTCGATGACCCGATCGGGATGGGGACGCACTCGCCAGCGCGCCGGACCAAGGCGACGTACCAAGGTGGAGAACCCAACGTCGGCTCCCACCAACCGGTAGCCGCCACCAACACGAGCAAGGAACAGATCGGCAGCACGAAAAACGCGCACACCGTCGACATCGACCATCTGATGGTCAATCACATCGTCGACAAGTTTCACTTCGTTGTCACGTCGAGCAAAATCGCGAAGATCCACCTTTGCTGAACGCAGCACAATGCGGCGTTGTTCAAGTTCGCCGATCTTGTCGGCTGATACCCACGTGAGCTGACGACCAACGCGAACAACAAGCCCGGTGAGCGGCGGATACGGCTCGCCTTCCCAACGAACAACGAGATCTACAAGTCGCCCCACTTCGATGCCAGAAGAATGCACGACTGGCGCGCCAGTGAGTCCCGACACAGAGAGAAGGGACTCGGCAACTGCCTCAAGGGCGAGAAGGCGCTTTGTTCGTTGCTTGCGGCGCTGCGCTATGGCACGCGGGGCATTGAGTGTCTGCGGCATGACGATCTCCGGGAGTGGGAAGTGGACGGACTACGCCATCCCCACCTCACGGTCCGCGGCATACGTGGACTACTAGAGAGAAATAGAGAAGGCGACACACGACGGAAAGCGCGTACTTGGGGGCTCGCTAGCTGGCATGTGGGTCACCTCCTCGAGACATCTACGCCGACTATTCGTCGACATCAGAGCCACCTTTCTACCATCTGAGGCCCGAAAGTTCCCCATTCGATTTCCCAGGCAGCATGAATTCGCCTGTCGTTCACGCCTCGTTCCCTGTCGGGCAGGATGGAGAGATGGCGACTGCACCAGTGATCCTGCTCCCCCCGTCCGAAGGTAAAGCCGAAGGCGGATCAGGCCAACAGCTTCGAATCGCCAATCTTTCGTTCTCGCAACTTGAAGAACATCGCACAACCCTTCGTGCAGCACTCGGCGCGGCGATGAAGGGCAAAGAAGCCACGCGTGCAAAATTGCTCGGCGTAAAGGACAAAGCACTCGCGGCTGCGACGAGCGCAAATCTTGATGTGCTGACATCGCCCACGATGCCGGCGATCGAGCGCTACACCGGTGTGCTTTATGACGCGCTCGATGTCAGTTCGCTTTCAACTCGAGATCGGAAGCGACTCAACAAGCAGGTCTTGATCTTTAGTGGACTATGGGGAGTCGTCCGACCCGACGACATGATCCCGGATTACAAGCTGAAGATGGGAGCAACAGTTGCACCTGTCGGAAAGTTGTCGACATGGTGGCGCGAACCGCTCACCACTGCGTTGGCATCAACAGTGAACGGCACTGTGGTGTGGAACTTGTTGCCCAAGGAGCACGACAATGCATGGGCTCCGCTCTCTTCCGCTCACACCGCAACAACTCCAAGTGCAGTCTTCTCAGTGAAGTTCCTCGATGAAGGCAAAGCAGTCAAAGACGAGCGCAGTTTCACGACGGTCAACCACTGGAACAAGTTGCTGAAGGGAGCGCTTGTTCGATACATCCTTGAAACCGGCGCCGATGATCCCAAGGCCCTTGCGAAGTTTCGCCACCCGGAGGGCTACCGCTATGACCGGAGCCTCACAGAGACAACGCCAGCTGGAACCGTCGTGAGCATGGTGCGACCAGCGCGCTGAGCCGTAACACTGAGTCGGCCGTATCGTAGGGAGATGGGCAGTCCGACAAACGCATCGCCGCTTGAACGCCTCGATCTTCCGATCGAGGGAATGACTTGTGCGGCATGCGCGACTCGAATCGGCAAAGGCCTGAACAAGATTGCCGGAGTTTCTCAAGCCGATGTGAATCTTGCTGCCGCGCGAGCCACTGTGCACTTCGATCCCGCGGTCACGAATCGAGCCGAATTTGCAGGGAAGATCGAGTCGCTCGGGTATCGCGTTCCCGAAGTTGATCGCCGCGACGAGGCCGAGGCGGAGTACGCCCACACTCTCGGAATTCGCCTGCTTGTTGCAGTAGTTCTCACTGTGCCAACCGTGGCCATCTCAATGGTGCCGCCGTTGATGTTCACCAACTGGCAGTGGGTTGCCTTCGCTCTCAGCACCCCCGTTGTGTTTTATTGCGGTTGGGCATTCCACAGAGCAGCTTTTGTCAACCTTCGGCATCGCACCGCAACCATGGACACGCTGGTTTCGATGGGAACACTCGCCGCATGGGCGTGGTCAACCGTTGCGTTGTTCTTCTTAAATGCGGCCGACGAAACCTCAGACTCAATGGGCGGCATGGCGGGGATGTCTTCTAGTGGCGACACCGCGCATGTGTATTTCGAAACTGCGGGCGTCATCATCACCCTGATCCTTTTAGGCAAGTGGTTCGAAGCGCGAGCACGTCGGCGTTCCGGCGACGCGTTGCGCAAACTTGCGGAACTCGGCGTGAAAACTGCACGTCTCGAAGACGGGACCGAAATTCCGCTCGAGGAACTTGTTGTTGGCGTTCGGTTTGTTGTGCGGCCCGGCGAGAAGGTCGCCACCGATGGAACCGTGGTCGAGGGCCATTCCGCTATCGACATGTCGATGATCACGGGCGAACCAGTGCCAGTTGAAGTTGGCCCTGGCGACGATGTTGTCGGCGCAACAGTGAATGCCAACGGCCACCTTGTTGTCGAAGCAACCCGAATCGGTAATGACACCGCACTCGCCCAAATCGTGCAGCTTGTTGAAGACGCTCAAGGTTCCCGAGCTCCGATTCAACGCCTCGCCGATCGCGTTGCCGGAGTCTTTGTGCCGATCGTGTTTGCTATTGCGATCGCCACCATCATCGGATGGACAGTGACCGGGAACTCCGTACAAGACACATTCTCTGCTGCGGTTGCCGTTCTCATTATCGCTTGCCCTTGCGCACTCGGACTCGCAACACCAACCGCGATCATGGTGGGCACCGGACGCGGCGCACAGTTGGGCATCATCATCAAGGGCGGCGAGGTTCTCGAACAAACACGACGCGTCGACGTCGCGGTGCTCGACAAAACCGGCACGCTCACCGAAGGCCGTATGGAATTGGTCGACGTCATCACGAGCGCCAGAACAAATGCTGACGCTGCGCTCTGGCTGGCAGCAGCAGTCGAAGCTCGTTCAGAACACCCGATTGCTGCGGCGATCGTGGCTGGCGCTGACGTACGCAAACCCGGCGACGCCATGGCGGCCACTGTGCGTGGATTCGAGAATCTTCCTGGCCGAGGAGTAACAGCAAGCGTTACGTCTGATTCAGGAATCACGAGGAATGTCGGCGTTGGTCGTTCTTCGTTGTTCATCACGATCGATTCCAAACTTGACCAAGCCCGCATCGACGCCGAGAGCGCGGGTCGAACTGCGGTCATCGCTGGTTGGGCCGATCATGACGGCGATCCGCTTACCGCTCATGCAGTTCTTGTTGTCGCCGATCGACTCAAACCAACCAGTGCCGAAGCCGTTGCCGATTTTCACTCGCTCGGACTCGAAGTCGTGCTGCTTACCGGCGACAACCGGCGCACCGCTGAAACAATTGGTGCCGAAGTTGGCGTCGACCGCGTCGTCTCCGAGGTGCTCCCCGCCGACAAAGTCGCCGAAGTTCGTCGGCTACAGGAACAGGGCCACATCGTGGCAATGGTTGGCGATGGCATCAATGACGCTCCCGCGCTTGCGCAAGCCGATCTCGGCATCGCAATCGGAACTGGCGCCGATGTCGCAATCGAAGCCAGCGATCTCACGATCGTGAGCGGCGATCTCCGCGCTGCAGCCGATGCCATCGCACTTTCTCGACGCACGCTGGCAACGATTAAAGGGAACCTCTTCTGGGCCTTTGCCTACAACGTGGCGGCGATTCCACTCGCTGCATTCGGAGTGTTGAATCCAATGATTGCCGCCGGAACGATGGGCTTCTCTTCAGTCTTCGTCGTCACCAATTCACTTCGCCTGCGTAGATTCAAAGGTGTTCGCCGCCACTCCCCCACAAAGGACTGAACATGACAACCCGTACCTATTCGGTTCCTGGCATCTCTTGCGGCCATTGCAAGAACGCGATTGAAGGAGAACTCACACCTCTCGAAGGCGTCGAAAGCGCACTTGTCGACATTGACGCAAAGACCGTCACCGTTGTTGGCGAAATCACCGAAGCCGATGTACGAGCCGCAGTCGATGAAGCTGGCTACGAAGTCGCTTCAGCGAACTAAGTCCGTTCTCGCGGTTAGAGGGAACCGTCGATAAGGCGAGCCCGTACTTCCACTGCTCGTTCTCTCACTGCGTCAAGGTCTTTGAGCTTGCGCATAGAACCCAATTGGTTTCCGAGTCGGTGATTCGACCGAAGTTCTGGTTCGTTTCTCGCAAGGAAGTCCCAATAGAGCGTCGTGAACGGACACGCGTGTTCACCGATTCGCTTCTTCGGGTCATAGCGACAGTCACCACAGTGATCGCTCATCTTGTTGATGTACGCGCCACCCGAGGCATAGGGCTTCGTTGACATCCGCCCGCCATCGGCATACAGCGCCATACCAATCACATTCGGCAGCATCACCCATTCGGCGCCATCGATGAACGACTTCCACATCCAGTCCACGAGCGCGCCAGGACGCACGCCGGAAGTGAGAGAGAGATTGCCCAAAACCATCAAACGTTCAATGTGATGCGCCCAAGCGCGGTCATCGATTGCCTTCACCGTGTGCGAGATGCAGGCCATATCCGTTTCGCCACCCGTGAACGCTGCAGGCAGCGGACTTTCCGCTTCAAGAACGTTGAGTTCTCGGTACTCGGGCATCCAGAGCCAGTAAAGACCCCACACGTACTCACGCCAGCCAATGATCTGGCGGATGAAGCCCTCCGCCGACGCAATCGGGATGCGCCCTTCATTGAACGCCGCATGCGCAGCGTCGACAACTTCGCGCGGATGAAGCAAACCGATGTTGAGATACGGACTCAACGTCGAATGAGCGAGTTTCCATTCCGACGCCATCACCGCGTCTTCATGCGGCCCAAACAGTGGCAGGACCTCGTCAACAAACTGATGGAGCCGAGCCAGCGCGCCAGCACGAGTCGTTGCCCACAATCCATCGAATGACGAGCCGAACGCTTCGGGTGCACGGCGCGCAATATCGGCGATGACGCGCGCATCGGTCGCATCAAGCGAATCGATGATCGGCGCCGGCCATGCGCGGCCATCTTTCGGCGGCGGCTCTCGATTTTCAGCGTCGTAGTTCCAGGTCCCGCCAACAGGCTTCTTGCCATCCATGAGGATGTTCAGCCGTTGGCGTTGCCACCGATAGAAATCCTCCATTTTGAGATTCGAACGGTCTCCCGCCCACGCTGCGAACTCTTGCGCGCTGCAGAGGAACTGATCGTTGTCGATCACCTCGACATCAAGCTCTTGCAAAAGCGCGAGTCCGTCAAACGACATCGGTGACATCGCTCGCAGACGTTCCGGCTTGAACTCCGCCTGGTGTGCGATGACCCCGGCTCGCATCGACGACGCGCGCCTGTAGTCAACAGCAAATCCTTCGGCCTTAAGTTCCTCGGCGAACCTTCGCATCGACGCAAGCACGAAATGAAGTCGCTGACGATGCCAACGACCTGATCCGAGTTTCGAATCGCTCTCGACCAACAGCACGCGCACTTCGCCCGGGCGACAGCCAGCGAGAGCGCCAGTGTCGCGTCGTAGTTGATCACCCAGAATCCAGACCGTATCCACGGCAGGAACCTAGGCGCTTCTTATGGCGAAGGTGGAGCCGAGTGCTCGCGAATCCACGCGTGCATCGCTATACCCGCAGCGACGCCAACGTTGATCGAACGGGTTGAACCGAACTGGGCAATTGAGCAGACCATCGACGACGCAGCGCACGCTTCTTCGCTGAGCCCCGGTCCTTCCTGACCAAAAATAAACATGGTGCGCTTGGGCAGCGACGCGGTTTCGATCGGGACGGCCCCGGGCATGATGTCGATACCAACGACCTGAAGATCGTTCTCGACTGACCATGAAATCAGCGCGTCAATATTTTCATGATGATGCACGTGCATGTACTTGTCGGTCACCATTGCGCCGCGACGGTTCCACCGCTTCTTACCAACGATGTGAACACCCTCGGCGTTGAACGCATTCGCTGTGCGCACCACTGTTCCGATATTGAGATCATGCTGCCAGTTTTCGATAGCAACATGAAATGAATGTCGACGTGTGTCGAGGTCGGCGACGATTGCTTCGTGCGACCAGTAGCGATACGTGTCAGCCACATTTCGGCGGTCGCCGTGCTCAAGCAGTTCGGGATCAAATCGCGCGTCCGCAGGCCACGGAAGTGGATGCGGGCCGACCCCAACCTCGCGGTCCTCACGTTCGACGAACTCGTCGTCCGGTTGATCCTCAGTCATTGGCCCTACCGCCCAAGCAGAGCGGAACCGCCCGCATCGTCGAGCAAATAGCGGGCCATCGCTCGTCCGGTTGCTTCGCCCTCGGCCACCGCGCATCGTCGTGAATCACGAAGAACAGTTGACCCATCGGGTGCCGCAACGAGTGCATCGATACGAAGTCCGTCGCCATCAATCACGGCGTAAGCGCCAACGGGAAGATCGCAGTCGCCGCCAAGCTCAGCAAGAAATGCCCGCTCAGCATCGACGCACACACGGCTCGGCGCGTGGTTAAGCGCCGACAACAGCTCGCGTGTCGCCGCGTCGTCACCTCGACATTCAACAACGAGGGCCCCTTGCGCAACCTGCGGCAGCATCACCGAAGGTTCAAGCACTTCGACAACGCGATCGTTAAGCGAAATACCTAAGCGCTCGATTGCGGCAGCTGCCATCACGATGGCGTCGAAACCGTCAGCTTTTGCGAGCCGAGTAGCGATGTTGCCGCGCAGACCAGAAAACACAAGATCGGGTCGAAGCGAAGCGAGTTGCGCTTTGCGACGAATGGAGCCGGTCGCAACATGTCCGCCCTGCGGCAGACCATCGATGGTTGACCCAACAAGAACATCGCGAACATCGCCACGCTCAGGGACTGCGGCGATCACAAGCTCGGGTGGAGTGAGCGCCGGAAGGTCTTTTCCGGAATGAACAGCAAGATCAGCGCGACCGTCGAGCACCGCAGCCTGGATCTCTTTGACGAACACACCTTTGCCGCCCATTGCGTCGATCGGAATATCGAGGCGCTGATCAGCCATCGTCTCCACGATCACCTTTTCAACAAGCACTGAACGACCAGCAGCGGCAGCCGCTTCGTGCAGAAGCGTCGTCACATGATCGGCTTGCCACAGCGCAAGTGCGCTGCCACGGGTTGCCAAACGAAGGGTCACCGTGTCGGGACCGCCCCCGGTCATGGTGGGCTCAGAGCTCGAAAAGATCGCGAAGGGCCTCGGCCAGACGTTCGCCACGAGGCGAGCCTGCAGCATCTTTCAAGCGAACTGTCGGCTGGTGAAGCAGCTTGGCCACGATTCCCTTCGTCAGCGCGTCGAGTGCTTCGAGTTGACGTTCATCGAGGTCGCCGAGACGGGCACGAAGGCGATCGAGTTCGCCAACGCGAATGTCTTCGGATTGTTCATGCAGACGAGAAACCAACGGCGCTACTTCGCGGGCCGAGATCACTGACAGGTACCGCTCGAGTTCCTCGGTGCACATGGCCTCAACCGATGCGACTTCGCGGCGACGTTCTGCCATGCCTGCTTCGGCGAACGCCCGAAGATCGTCCATGTCGAGGATGGTGACACCAGGAATATCTGCAGCAGCGGGATCGACATCGCGAGGAACAGCAACGTCGACCACGAGAATCTCGCGATCGCCGCGTGCTCGCATCACTCGTTCGATGTCGGAGTGTTCGATGATCATCGAATTCGCACCGGTGCCAGTGAGGAGAAGATCGACCTCGGAAAGCGCTGCATCGAGTTCAGCAAGACGAATTGGAGTTCCACCAACACGCTCTGCGAGATCGGCGGCGTTCTCCCATGTTCGGTTCGCAATGCGGATGTCGGAGACACCATTAGATGCAAGAGCACGAACCATGCCCTCGCCCATTTCGCCAGCACCCATTACGAGGATGGAGCGGCCTTCGAGAGAACCAAGTCGTTGGGCAGCCATTGCCACCGCCGCGGTTGACACCGACGCAACATGACGGCCGATACCGGTTTCCGTGCGAGCACGCTTTCCGACCTCGAGCGCATGACGGAACAACAGATTGAGTTGGGATCCGGCTGCGCCTTCGGCTTGAGCGATCTCCCAAGAGTGGCGGACCTGACCAAGGATTTCGGCTTCGCCAACCACGGCGGAGTCGATACCCGAGGCAACGCGGAAGAGATGTCCGGCAGCCGCATCGGCATCGTGCACATAAAGGTGGTCGGCCAGTTCTTCAGGCACAGCAAAGGCGAGTTCAGAAAAGAAGTTACGGAGATCGCCATACGCCGGATGAAACTTTTCGGCGACGACATAGACCTCGGTGCGATTGCAGGTCGACAACACCACGGCTTCGCTCACGTGGTCGTGCGACAGCACATCGTGCAGCGCCTTAGGCAGCCGAGCGCCATCGATCGTGACCCGCTCGAGCAGAGCGAGTGGGACCGTGCGGTGATTCAGTCCAACGACGACGACAGACACGCCTGGAGGCGCTCCTTAGCTTCGGCGAGGTGACCCTCGCGGATGAGTTCCAGCATTCCCGAATCCAGTGCGCCTTGCCAGTTCAGACCCTCGGTGGACGTGCCTTCGGCCAGGAGCCGGGCTCGTGCTTCGGTAAGGATCTCAACCAGTACGGCGTACTCGGGTCCGAACTCAGGACCATAGCGACGCCGGAGCCACGTTGAGAGAGCGGGCGAGGAGCCGCTGGTAGAGAACGTGACCAGCAGGGGCCCCTGCCTGACCCGTGCGGGCAAAGCGAAGGCGCAGTTGGCGGGATCGTCGGCGCTATTGACCCACACCCCAATGGCCTCACCCTCGACGAACACCTGTCGGTTCACTTCGGGATCACTCGTGGCGGTGATCACCAGTCGATAGCCAGCGACCTCGTTGGTGACATAGGGGCGCTTGTGACAGATGACCCCATCGAGGGCAGCGATCTCGTCGAGGATTTCGGGGGCAACAACTTCGACGGTCGCCCCACACACCACGAGTTCACGGGCCTTCTGCAATGCAACTGGCCCGCCGCCCACAACTAAACAACGACGACCAGCGAGTGAAAGGTTCACGGGATAGAGCGGCTGATCGAATGGCATCTCAGCCCACCGATTCTTTCGACTCTGCAGAAACGCCGAGTTCCTCGCGCAACGACGCGCCAATGGATTCGCGCTGTCCGTAGAAACTCAAGACCTGTAGTTCAAGGGCAAGATCAACTTTGCGCAATTGAGCGTGATCGGGAACGGTCACAACTGCGGGCGCGAAATTCAGAATCGACGTGACTCCCGCAGCAACGAGACGATCGGCGACTTCCTGTGCACCGGCAGCTGGCGTTGCGATGATGCCGATGGCAATTCCAAGTTCTTCGACAAGCGCAGGAAGATCATCAAGATCACGGATTTTGTGGCCGCCAAACATGGTGCCGATCTTTGAGGGATCTGCATCGACAAGCGCGGCAACGGGGAATCCCCGATCGCCAAACCCGCCATAGTTCGCGAGAGCAGCGCCGAGATTTCCGACACCAACAATGGCCACCGGCCAATCTCGAGTGAGACCAAGTTCGCGGCTCATCTGCACAAGGAGGTGGTCGACGTCGTAGCCCACCCCTCGGGTGCCGTAGGACCCGAGATAGGAAAGATCTTTGCGAACCTTCGCCGCATTCACTCCTGCGAGTTCAGCCAAGCGCTCGGAAGAAATCGTGGTCATGGCCTCGGCCTGGACTTCGAGCAGGGTCCGCAAATACACCGGCAATCGCGCCACGGTGGCTTCGGGAATTCGGCGTTTACGGTCCACGGAGCCCCACGCTACCGACCTCGTTCGTTTGTTCACAAAGTCCCGGCAGCCACCGTCGCCTTGGGGCCCAGGCTCTCGACCCCCCTACGCTGTGGCGATGCACGCCGCCCTCGCTGCCGCCGCCACCTTGGTATCGCTGGCCTTTGCCCTCTCAACGGGCGAACGTTGGCTTCGGGGTCGGAAGCGCCACGAAGCCGCCTGGACGCTTTCGCTCATCATGTTCGCCCTCGGTTCGATCTCATTGTGGTGGGGAGCGGGGGTCGGATGGGGTGAGTGGTCGTTCAAATCGTTCTACTTGTTTGGCGCCATTCTCAACGTTCCGTTTCTCGCGCTTGGCACCGTTGAACTCTTGGCCGGCCCGAAACACGGTCGACGGTGGATGGCAATCATTTCGTTGTTGGGCGCGTTCTGCACCGGAATCGTTGTGGCTGCGCCCCTTGCCGGAGTCATCGTTTCCGACGTCCTGCCCCAGGGCAAAGAGGTCTTCGGACCGGGACCACGTATCGCTGCGGCCATCGGTTCTGGTGTCGCTGCAGTCGTCATCATTGCCGGCGCAGTTTGGAGCGCATGGCGACTCTTTCGCGGTTGGCGTGCGGGCGCGAACACCGGAGCGACTCGAACAGGCGCTCCGTCACTTCGCCGTCTCGCAATTGCGAATCTCTTCATTGCAACCGGAACACTCATTCTCAGCGCCGGTGGTCTTCTGAATTCGGTCGTGAATGAAATGGACGGCTTTGCGATTTCGCTCGTTGCCGGTATCTCAGTGATCTTCGCCGGTTTCTTATTGACGAGTTCACAATCCTCAGCGCAATTACGCGCCGTCCCCGAACCCGAAGAGTGGCGCGCTCCGCAGGCTGATGTCGCCTAGAGGGCGAGCACAAACAGCTGCATCGCTGCTGCAAACAAAATAACGAAAAGCAGAATGCCAACAGCGATGACGGTTCCGGGTCGCATAGTTGTTCCTCAGGTTCGACGTTGGCCGAGTTGCACTGGCGTGATGATGCTGGGTGGACGTGTCTCATCGAACTGTTCAAACGTCACTGCTGACGTACCGGAGAGTCCGAGTTCTTCAGCTGCCGAATGTTTGTCGAGAACAATGGTGACAAGACCATAGGAATCGACAATGAGACCAATTTCGTTTGGATCAAGGTCGGCGAATGTTCCGACTCGGCGAGCAATCCGAGAGCCGTCGTCCATAACTAAACGAATCGTTTCATCGAATGCTTCGAGTTCATCGGGGTCGACGTTGAGTTGCGCGTTGCCGTAATGATCGACCCACAGCACTTCAGCGTGGAGACGGCCTTCATCTTCTCGGGTGAGAGGAATCATCGCTGGGAAAAGAGAAATTGGATCGATGGCCGGACCAAGTTCGGAAAGGTCGACGCCGTTACACAAATGCGCTGCTGCGGGGGCAAAGACATCGCGCCCGTCGAAGGTTCCGGGTTCTGTCGTAAAGCGATAGTCGGGGTTGACTATTTCGACGGCTCGACCGGCGCCACCACAAAGCTGCACGACAGGAGCAAGAACGCCATTGTCGGGCCCTACCAAGACCGATGATCCATCACCAATTTCAACGGCGATCGGACGACGAGGAGTGCCAACCGTCGGATCGATCACTGCGACAACAACACCTGGGGCGAGATAGTTCGCGGCTCGTACAAGCGCCAAGCCTCCGGCACGCACGTCGTAGACGGGGATGTCATGAGTGATGTCGATGACTCGCACCTCGGGTGCGATGGAACGAATTACCGAATGCACGACGCCGACAAATTCGTCGACGCGTCCGTAATCGGAAAGAAAGGAAACAGTGTCGTAACGAGGCATGGGAGTCACAGGTTACCGGCGGGCCGGCAACGTCAGTCCTGACCGAGTTCTCGGGAACGGTCGGTGGCTGCGGCCACCGCATCGAGCACTGCCGAACGAAACCCGCCTGATTCAAGTGCACGCAGGCCAGCAGCGGTGGTGCCGCCCGGCGAAGTGACCTGGGCTCGTAACGATGCGGCCGCTTCGTCGCTTGATTCGAGAAGGCTGGCGGATCCAAGCAAGGTCTGTACCGCCAGAACTTCGGCGACATCTCGGGGAAGACCGACAAGCACACCCGCTTCGATCATGCTTTCGGCCATCACGAATACGTAGGCGGGTCCCGAGCCGGAAAGGCCGGTGACAGCGTCAAGTTTGTCTTCGGAAACCCGAACAACAACACCCACGGCTTCGAGAACCGAAGACGCCCAATCGAGATCGGATTCCGACGCCGAAGAACCGGGCGCGATTGCCGCCGCACCAGCCCGAACAACAGCAGGCGTATTGGGCATGGCGCGCACGACGGCAATGCCCTCGCCAAGCGCGCTCTGCAAAGCCGCAGTCGTGATGCCGGCGGCGATCGACAGCACACGAGTTGCACCAGCGGCAGCCAGCGCTCGGCACGTGTCGGCAACATCGCCGGGCTTCACTGCAATAACGGCGCCCTCGGCCTGCACGATGGCATCGGTCACGACGACGCCGGGAAAGAGCGACGTGAGTTCGTCGCGTCGATCGTCGACGCGTTCAATAACAGCAATCTCGGCCGGTTCGGCCCAACGAGCGTCGAGCAATCCCCCAAGAAGGGCCTCGCCCATACGGCCGCCACCAACGATTTGAAGTCGAATCATGCTGAGACGCTACCCAATCGATCCGTCCGGCCCGCTATGGGTTCTGCACAGGGCCACACTGCGACGCCTACTCCGATCGTGCCCAACCGATCGGCGATCGTCGTCCGGGTGGTCGAACCGCCACAGTCACTTCCCCGATGACTGCAGAAGTTCGTTCCACCCGGACAACTGCGAGCGTAGAAAGCGCCACTGGCATCCCGCATGGGCCGAACGGCGATTTCCGCAGCAGTGCCGCTGCGTCAGCTATTCGAGAACCGTGTCGCGAAACCGATTCGCAGCGCCGGTTGAAAGAACTGTTCGACGTACATGTACAGCGAACCCAGGATTCGATCGAGTTCACCTTCATCGACTGCGTGGACCGGCAACGAACCAGCGAGGAAGATCGCTTCTTCTTCGCCGATACAAAACGCCATTCCCGTGGTCTTGCGATTGCGGCGAAGCAAGTGCTCGTAGAACTGCGCGTGATTTTCGTCGGGAGATGGCATCACGTAGGTCTCGTAATGCAACGTGCGCTGACGCAACGTGAACCAAATTGTGAACACGTCTTTGCTTTCGCCAAGAACTCGGACATACCAGCGACGCTCTGAAGGCTCACCGCGTTCTACTGCTGCAACGAATGGATTCGTTTGGAGCTCATCGGCGAGCCAAGCATCGATACGAAGCTCCATGGCGCCGAGTTCAACATCGTCTGCGATTTCGTCAGCCATGAGTTAGTCACACGTCACGAGTGCACGAGAGGTGAGATCGGCGTAGAGACGGCGAAGTCGAGCCGCAGTTGTCGACCATGTGTAGTGCGAGGCACTTTCGGCAGCAGCAATCGACATCGCATCGGCAACGACCGGCGAATCAAGAATCTTTCGAAGCGCTGCAGCAAAGTCACGAGGGTCTCGATTGTCGATAAGGAAACCAGTCGAACCGTCCTCGACAAGGGTGAGTAATCCGCCAACCGCCGCTGCGACCACCGGCGTTCCGCATGCCGCGGCTTCCAGTGCAACGAGCCCGAAAGATTCGGAACGGCTGGGCACGACGCACACATCGGCGGCGCGGTAGTAGGTGGAAAGGAGGTGATGGGGCTGAGGTGGGACAAACCGCACTCGGCCCTGGAGTC
>CAIKHC010000070.1 GCA_903827085.1 uncultured Candidatus Nemicrothrix sp.
CGCGGGCACTTCTGACCTGCGGTCCGCGGGCACTTCTGACCTGCGGTCCGCGGGCACTTCTGACCTGCGGTCCGCGGGCATTTCTGACCTGCGGCCTCAGGTCGTGACGACAACAACGACACCGATGAGTGCCATTGCGGCACCGATCCACTGCTCCCGATCAAGATGCTCACGATGCACTTGGCGCGCCAGCACAAGTGTCATCACCGGAAACATTGATGCCAGTGCAGCAACGACCGGCAAAGAACCCGACTGGGTTGCCACGCCATAGAGCGTTACAGCAACAACATCGCCAACACCGGCGATAGCGACCATCGGCAGAACCGACGTCGCCGGCCTTCGTGGCGCCCGCGTCGCAAGGACGGCCCCAATAAGGATCACCGGGTAGACAACCCGCATGACAAGGAGTGTCGAATAGGCACTGGTTTCGCTTCCATTCGCGACGGCGAGCAACGAAATGCCAATTCCTAACGCTGCACCAAGAGCCAAGAGAATGGGGCGGTGTCCGCCCGAGCGGAAATCACGAATATGCGGTCCCCCGGCCAGGATCACCCCAGCTATTGCAATCGCAATTCCCAATGTCTGAGTTGCTCCCGGACTCTCGCCCCGCAGGAAGCCGGCGGCAACGGGTACAAGAACCGACGTGCTGGAAATTGGTGCGACCACACCCATTGGTCCAGTTGCGAGTCCTTTGTACAGCAACACAATGCCGATCGAGCATGAAACACCAGCGACGACACCCCAACCGACAACCGAAGAGTCAAAAACCAAATCGCCGCTGATGATGGCGATGACCGCAATGACAGGAAGTGCAATCAGGCTCGCCCACAACAACACCGTCGTCGAAGGAGACTTCTTTGAAGCCGTACCGCCGAAGAAGTCCGAGGTTCCCCAAAGAACCGAAGAAACCAGCGCCAAGAAAATGGCCATGTCAGCTTGGGCGTCGCATGACGAGTGCTCGGTCACGACCAGCAAGGTCGGTATGCGTTTCGATTCCTACGAAACCAAACGAGCGTGCAAGTTCCGCGACTGTGTCGAGTTGACCCGGATCCATTTCAAGAATCAGAACTCCGCCGGGGCGAAGCCATGCTGGTGCATCTTCAAGAATCACTCGAATGTCGTCGAGCCCGTCATCCCCTGCGAAGAGCGCCGACAGCGGTTCCCACTCTCGAACGATGTCTTCGATGTTGTCGTCGGATGCGACGTACGGAGGATTGCTCGCCACAACGTCGATTGCACCGAGCAACTCTTGAGGAAGCGCTTCAAACCAGGAACCTTCGGCGACCTGCACCCGGGTGGCGGCGCGACCGATACCGGTGAGATTTGAACGAGCGACGACAAGCGCGTCGGCGGATGCATCCGTGATCCACACCTCTGCTCGTTCAACCTCCACAGCGATCGACAGTCCGATTGCACCCGAACCCGTTCCAAGATCGACGGCAACCGGCCGATCGATTCCCGTTCGACGCATCGTCTTCAATTCATCGATTGCAAGACCCGCAACCATTTCCGTTTCGGGACGCGGGATGAGCACACGGCGATCAACGAACAAATCAAGCGTTCGGAAACCCCAGCGTCCGAGTACGTACTGCAGCGGTTCGCCAGCAAGCCGACGCTCGAGCATCAGGTCATGGAAATGCATCGCGCGCTCAGTGACATTTTCATCAAGACCGAGGACGTACTCCCCTCCGTCGAAACCGGCAGCGCGCTCGATGATCCAACGCGTTTCGTTCGCCGGAGAATCAGCAATGACGGAAAGTCGCGCTTCGGTTTCAGCGGCGACTTCGCGCCAAGTAACGGTGCGCTCGGTCATATATCGCGTTCGCCAAGTTGGGTCGCCCGTTCATCAGCAACCAGGGCGTCGACCACCTCATCGAGATCGCCGCCGAGCACTTTGTCGAGTTTGTAAAGCGTCAGACCAATGCGGTGATCGGTGAGTCGATTCTCTTTGAAGTTGTAGGTACGGACCTTCTCGGAACGTCCGCCGCCACCGGTCTGCGCTTTGCGCGCGCCCGATGCTTCGGCTGCCTGTTTTTCCTGCTCGGCCTGCAGCAATCGGCTACGAAGCACCCGCATCGCCTTTTCGCGATTTTGGATCTGGCTCTTCTCGTCCTGCATCGCAACCACGACACCGGTCGGAATATGAGTGATGCGAACGGCGGAGTCAGTTGTATTCACTGACTGCCCACCGGGACCAGAGGAGCGATACACATCAATGCGAAGTTCATTGGGATCAAGCACGACATCGACTTCATCGGCTTCAGGAAGCACCGTGACCGTCGCTGACGATGTGTGCACTCGCCCCTGACTTTCGGTGACCGGCACTCGTTGCACGCGATGTACGCCGCCCTCGTGTTTCATTTTCGACCACACGCCATCGCCTGCGAGTCGGAAAGTCACGTCCGAATAACCGCCGAGATCTGAAGCCTGAGCATCCATGATCTCGAACTTCCAACTTTGCTTCGTTGCGAAACCCCGGTACATCTCGAAGAGATCACGAGCGAAGAGGTTGGCTTCTTCGCCGCCTTCGGCTCCTCGAAGTTCGACGATGACATTGCGATCGTTGTTTGGGTCCTTTGGAAGCAGCAGAACTTTGATTTCTTCGTCGAGTCGCTCGATTGAAGCTTCTGCAGTGTCGATTTCGTCGCGAAGCATCTCGCGATCGTCACCGTCGGAGTCGGTGAACATTTCTCGGGCTGCAGCGAGGTCTTGAGTCGCCTGATCAAGGTCACGCAATCGGGAGACGAGTTCACCGAGATCTCGATACCGACGGTTGAGTTCGGCATACCGCTTCTGATCGGAGATCATCGCCGGATCAGCCAACGAGCCTTCGATCTCGGTATGTTCGCGTTCGAGATCGGGAAGACGTTCAAGCATGCTCATGGTGCAGTCTCGCGGTCTCGCCACTCGCCCGACAGTCCGATGACTTCAGCAGGCCCGATGAGGCGTTCCGCCAGCCTTCGAGTGGCAGGGTGATCATCACGTTCGGGAACCACGATCACCACGCGGGCATCTGGATTATTCAGGACGCGGGCATCGGCGGCGGTTGGCACCACATCAAGGTCAATGCCAACAGAACAGACCACGACGATGGGCTGACCTGAGAGATCACGACCTACAGCGATGGACGCGCCAACGTCTTTGACACTGTCACGCGGAGTTGGTGGCTCAACCGACCAAAGTTCCTGCGCGCCGACGAGGTGTGGATCTTGCAACAGACGCCAACGCAGCCAGCCTTCGGGGGCCAGGCGACGAAGCGGATGGGCTTCTGCATCAGCTCGTCGGACGGCATCGACGCTGGAAATAACCGATTCAAGAGCTTTCGCCGTCGGCAGGTTTCCGTGCACCATCGTGAATGCTTCACGGTCATGACGGCCCACGCCGACTTCAAGACACGTACCTTCGGTTGATTCCACGACGCGCGCAATTTCCAATCCGCGCAGTTCGCCTCGAATTTCACCGTGCTCGACAGTCACATCAACGCCAGCAGCGGTCAGCAGGTGTCGCTGGAGTTCGCCGGCTCGCGCGTGCCCCACGAAGTGCTGCGCCTGCTGCCGGACAAGCAACTTCTGGTCGGCGCCGTCGAAGTGCTGCCCGGAAGGCTCGAGACGCCCGAGGAAGTCGCGC
>CAIKHC010000071.1 GCA_903827085.1 uncultured Candidatus Nemicrothrix sp.
CGGCGGTAAGGATCGATGCGAGTCGACCAGTTGCGGTAGCGATCAACGTGCCGGGGCGAACGCTGTCGCCGTCATCAACCGACCACGTGAGCGACACCGTCGGATCAACCTGCACAAACGTTTCGGCGGCGCAGGCTCGGCCAGCAAGAACGCCAGTAGTACGAGCAACAAATCGCGCCGTTGCAACGAGATCCTGCGGGAGAAGCGCAGAGGTGAGGTCGCCGAGAGGAGTGAGATCCTCGGCGAGGGCGCGTTCAACCGCGTCGACGACAACGACTCGGGGCGGCTGGAGCAGATCGGACATTCCCAAAGCCTGCCCTGCCGAGCCCGATCGGGGCGAACCGGTCAGCCGATCACCAATCGCAGGGCCAGATCGGGGTCGGTTTCGGGCCAATCGTCACGGGTATGAGCGCCACGGCTTTCGGTCCGGGCATTGGCCGCAACCAGAAGCGCTGAAGCAACCGCGGCCAGATTGGCCAGTTCCCACGAAGCAACCCCTGAACCATTGGCGAGGCCTCGGGCATGGTCGACTTTGCGCTCGGTGGCCTCCAAGGAGGTTGCGTCGCGCACCACTCCAGCACCGACCGTCATCGCCCACTGCATGTCGTCTCGAGCGGTTGCGATCGCGTCGGCATCCCCGGGGGCTCCTGCTGAAAGCGGTGCAGGTGTCATCCAGCCTTCGAGTCGACGGCCGCCATCACCGTGAAGCGCGCGCATTGCGCCTGTGTGATCGGGGCCCTCACTGCCACTTTCGATTGCTTCAACAACGCGCGCACCAAACACCATGCCTTCAAGCAAAGAGTTGGACGCCAATCGATTCGCACCGTGTACGCCCGAACACGCAACTTCGCCAGCCGCCCACAACCCCGGAAGGCTGCTTGCACCCTTCAGGTCCGTGACAACTCCCCCGCACAAGTAATGCGCCGCGGGCGCAATCGGCAGAAGATCGGTAGCGGGATCAAAGTCAAGGCCGCTGAGCATTGCGGCGATGGTCGGGAAACGAACGTCGAACTGATCGAGGCCAGTCACGTCGAGCAAACAATGATCGGTGTGGAGTTCGATCATTCGTCGAACCATCGCCCGACTGACCTGATCGCGCGGAAGCATTTCGTCAACAAATCGTTCGCCGTTGATGTCACGGATCAGCGCGCCGTGGCCCCGTAACGCTTCCGACAACAACGGCCGAGGCATACGTTGATGATGCAGTGCGGTGGGATGGAACTGAACGAACTCGACATCAGCAACTGCTGCGCCAGCCCGCAATGCCATGGCGATTCCGTCGCCGGTTGCTTCGAGAGGATTCGTCGTGACCGAGAAGATCTGCCCCGCACCACCCGAAGCAAGCAACACGTTGCGAGCACGAACAATTTCGACTGTTCCGTCGGCGAGCGAGGCGCGTACGCCAACACAGCGACCGTTCTCGATCACAAGATCGAGAGCGAATGCGTGTTCGTGAATTTCCGTTGCTTCGCTTCGAACCGCAGCCACGAGTGCTCGTTCGATTTCGGCACCAGTTGCGACACCACCAGCATGAACAATACGAGGGAGCGAATGTCCACCTTCACGGGCGAGTTCGAACTTTCCGTCGGCATCGCGGTCAAACCGCGCGCCAAGAGCGACGAGATCACGAACGCGAACTGGTCCTTCTTCAACCAACACACGAACGGCATCAACATCGCAAAGACCTGCGCCTGCAGCCAGGGTGTCGGCTAGATGCAGATCGGTGGAATCGGGATCACCACCGAGAACGGCGGCAACGCCGCCTTGGGCCCAACGCGTGGTCGATTGTTCCAACGGGCCTTTGGTGAGCACTCCAACACGAACTCCGGGCTGAGCTGCAGCCCGCACTGCAGCAGAGAGTCCGGCCACGCCGGAACCCACCACAAGAAGATCGAGTTCGGCGGTCACAGATGATCAGTCTGACCGAAGAACGGGTTCAGGCCCGGAATCGAACGGGAGATTCTTCGGCAGCAATGGTCACGGCTTCGAATTCATCGATGATTCGATTCGTACCATCAACATGCACGACTCGGGGCGTGTAGTCCTCAAGCTCTGCTTCGTCGTAGTCCGCGTAGGTGATCACGATGATCCGGTCGCCCGGCTGCACCAAGCGCGCTGCGGCTCCATTCAGACACACCGTGCCCGGACCGCCCGGAATGGCGTAGGTCTCAAACCGTGCGCCGTTGTCGATATCGACAACCTGCACCTGCTCCCATTCACGAATGTCGGCTTGCTCCATCAATTGCGTGTCGAGGGTGATGGAACCCACGTAGTGGAGGTTGGCGTCGGTAATGCGAGCGCGGTGGATCTTTGATTTCATCATTCGTCGATGCATCGTCTGCTCCTTCAGCTTGGCGCCGCGTGCGGTCACCGTGCGGGTGTTGCTTCCTACGGTACGTCGACACCGAGGTTGTCGAGTAATCGCGGTGATCCGACCTTGGCAACCATGAGTAGCCGAACGCTTGTGCCACGTAGGAGTTCGGCCGGCGTACGCAGCGTGTCGGGATCAACAACTACTGCGTAGTCGAGTTCGGCGAGTGGTTCCGCTTCAATAATTGACGCCATATGCGCTTCGATCACTGCAGGATCGCTTTCGCCCGCCGAGATCATCGCGGCGCCCGCCCGAAGCGCCCGGCTGATCACAGTGGCCGCTTCACGCTCCGATGACGACAAATAGATATTGCGACTCGACATCGCCAAACCATCGGCCTCGCGAACGATGGGGCATCCAATAACAGTGACGGGTTGGTCAAGATCGGCGGCCATGCGGCGAACGACGGCAAGTTGCTGGAAGTCCTTCTCGCCGAAATAGGCGCGGCTCGGACCAGCGATGTTGAACAACTTCGTGACAACGGTTGTAACTCCGTCGAAATGTGTCGGGCGACTCGCGCCTTCCATCCCAAAAGTGAGTTGGTCGACATGAACCGCACTGAGGGTCGGTTCTGGGTACATCTCGTCGGTGCTTGGCGTGAACACGACATCGGCACCCGCTTCCTCAGCGAGTTCTAAATCGCGATCAAGCGGTCGCGGGTAGGCACTGAGATCTTCGCCTGCACCGAACTGCAGTGGATTCACAAAGATCGTGAGAGCAACGACATCGCAATCGGCGGCAGCGGCACGAAGCAATGACAGATGACCCTCGTGCAACGCGCCCATCGTTGGTACGAGCCCAACCGTTCGCCCGAGGGCACGAACGTTTTCGAGGTGCTCGCGAAACTCAGCCTTCGTGGACAGGACCAGCATCAAGATTCCGTTCGGGGGTTCGTAGGTTGCGCTGCATCGGCACCACCAGTTCGCGAGTCCACCACGCGTCGGGCCGCTTCGACCAATGCGTCGTACAACGCGAGTTCTGATGGGTCGATGGCTTCTCGATGACGAGCAACGGTTTCCCAGTCGCCCCTGGCGACAGGACCAGTGAGGGCGTCGACAACACCCAAGTCTTCGATGTTGTCGATCGTGGCCCGAACAAGTTCGAGATATGCGCCGAGCGGCACACCCGCCGAGGCGGCAACTCGTTCGGCCGACCCAAGCAACGCGACAACGTGATTCGAGGCGATCGCTGCGGCCGCGTGGTACGCAACTCGATGTTCGTCATTCACAACGAACGATCGACCACCAAGCGCAGTCACCACCGATTCAACAATCACCATCGCTTCGTCGCTACTTGCATCGAGCGCAAACCACGCGCCCCGGGCGAGGCGCTCAGCACCAACTTCAGCGGTTGGCATGGACGTCAGTGGATGTAGTGCTGCTCGCAATGGATGCGTTGCCAAGACGTCGAGCCCGC
>CAIKHC010000072.1 GCA_903827085.1 uncultured Candidatus Nemicrothrix sp.
CACCCTCGCAGCGCGGAGAATCAACCCAACAACAGGGTCCGACACTGATCGACGTCTTTGCCCATTTGGGCGATGAGCGCGTCGACCGAATCGAATTTCAGTTCATCTCGAAGATGAGCCACGAACTGCACAGCGAGTTCTTGTCCATAAAGGTCAGCGTCGAAGTCGATGAGGTGTGCCTCGAGCAGTGACGTATCGGCGAATTCATAGAACGTGGGACGGCGACCAAGCGATATGGCGCAGGCCCGATTGATGCCATCGGGCGTGCGACACCAACCGGCATAGATGCCATCGGCGGGAAGACAGATCGTTTCAGGGATCGCAAGGTTTGCCGTGCGGAATCCAAGGTCGCGTGCGCGACCGTCGCCATGACCCACAACACCGCGCACCTCGTGGGGGCGACCCAACATCGCATTTGCCGAGTCGAGATCGCCACCGCGCAGTGCGGCGCGGATTCGCGTTGACGATACGGACTCAGTTGAAGGCTGTCCGTTTAGGTCAACGAGTTCGTGGGCCAGCGTCTCGAAACCAAGACCATTTCCCATCTCAGCAAGGAGTTCCACGTTCCCAGTGCGCTTATTGCCAAAGTGGAAGTCGCTTCCGACGGTAATCAGCTTTGCGTTGAGCGTTCCTACGAGATCTGCCGTAATGAATTCGGCCGCTGTTTCTTGCGCCCGTTGTTCATCGAAGCGCACGACAAATGCAACGTCAACACCACATTCCGCAAGCAGCTCAAGCTTCTGGTCGAGATCGGTGAGAAGCAGCGGCGCAGACTCGGGTCGAACGACTGATGCCGGATGACGGTCGAAGGTAACGACCACGGTTCGAAGGCCGCGCTCGGTGGCCAGCCCGCGCAACGTGGCAATGACCTGACGGTGACCGCGATGGACGCCGTCGAACGCGCCGATCGTGACAGCGGAACCCTGTCCAGCGAGATGTGCTTCGTCGTTGTCGTAGAAGACGTCCATGACCGATCGAACGCTACCGTCCGTCGACCGGGGCAACGACAACATCGGGCTTGGCAGTGCCATCCCGATGAGCGATGTACATCGCGAGCAGGCGACCCTCGCCGTCGGTTACCGCCCAGGGACCCTCGCCGACGAACCGATCATCAATCGTCAGGACCTTTCCGTGGCCAACGTCGATCCGCTCTGCCTCGGAGACCACCACGGTGGGGTTGTCCCGCATCGCCTCGACTGGGGTGAGGAGCACGTCGGGCGACACCGTTTCAAGAGCATGGGCTTCAGCGAGTGTGAATGAGCCGATGGCAGTACGTCGGAGTTCACGCAGATGCGCTCCCCCGCCAAGAGCATGACCAAGATCTGCGGCCAGCGTGCGCACATACGTACCCGAGGAACACTCCACCTCGGCAGTGACGACAAGCGGATCACTTGTCGGTGCAACGGTGAAGCGATGAATGGTGACCGGGCGTGGCGCTCGCTCAACTTCGATTCCTTCACGCGCGAGTTGATGCAGTCGCTTTCCGTCGATCTTCACTGCCGACACCATCGGGGGAATCTGCATGATGTCACCGGTGAGTTGCGGAACTGCTGCTTCAACCTGCGCAAATGTGAGGCCCGACATGTCGTGCGTTGCCGTGACCTCGCCGGCGGCGTCGAGCGTCGAGGTTTCGGTTCCGAAGACGATTTCGCACGTGTAGGTCTTGGGCAACGCGGTGAGATATTTCAATAGACGCGTAACGCGACCAGCGCCCAGCAGCAGTACGCCGGTGGCGTCGGGGTCGAGTGTTCCCGAATGTCCGACTTTGCGCGTGCCCAACAAGCCGCGCGATTTCGCAACAACATCGTGCGAGGTCCAGCCCGCGTCCTTGTCAACGACGACGAGCCCGTCGGGTCCGTCGTCACGCTTCTTCGCGCTCACGATTCGGTGGCGTCGGGTTCCGGTCGGGGGCCTTCGGCCAACAACGATTCGATACGCGCGCCGGCCCGAACAGCAGGATCGGGCGCAAACGAAAGTTCCGGCGTGCGCTTCATGCGCGCTTCACGGCCAATCGCCGACTGCAGCTTGTAGCGAATCTCGCCGAATGCTTCAAGAACCTCGGGATCGCCTTCTTCATCTTGGATCGAATCGAAGTACACCTTGGCGTGGCGAAGATCGCCTTCGATATCAACTGAAGTAATGGTCACGAGATGGAGACGATCGTCATCCATGCGCTCGAGTTCGCCCGCGATGATCTCGCGTAACAACTCGTTGAGTCGAGCGGTACGCGGATACTGACGGGCCGAGCCGTGGTTGCTTCGTCGACTCATGCAAACGCCTCCTGGTTGACCCTAAGGAATCCGAACGGCGAACCGCCGGACACAACTTAGGTGCGCGGAATCTCGCGGTCTTCGTAGGTTTCGATGATGTCGCCAGGCTTGAGGTCTTGGAAATCGGTAAGACCGATACCGCACTCGAAGCCAGCGGCAACTTCGCGGACATCGTCCTTGAAACGGCGGAGCGATGCGACCGAACCCTTCCAGATGATTGTTCCTTCACGAAGGAAGCGCACCTTGCTACCGCGAGTGATCTGACCGTTGGTGACGTAACAGCCGGCAATAGCGCCGACCTTGGGCACACGGAAGATCTCGCGAACCTCGGCGTCACCTGTGACGATTTCTTCGTACTCAGGCTTGAGGAGACCAAGCATGGCCTTCTCAATGTCTTCAAGCACCTGGTAGATGATTTCGTAGGCACGAATTTCAACATGCTCGGTGTCGGCCAGTTCACGAGCCTGACGATCGGGTCGGACATTGAAGCCGATGATCGTGGCGTTGGACGTGGCCGCCAACTGGACATCGTTCTGAGTGATGCCACCAACAGCGCGGTGCACGAATGCGAGTTTGACTTCGTCGCGTTCGAGTCGCTTGAGGCTCTCGGTAAGTGCTTCGAGCGAACCGGTAACGTCGGCCTTCAGAATGAGGTTGAGCGTTGCTGATTCGCCTGCCTGAATCTGTTGGAAGATGTCTTCGAGCTTGGCGCCACCGCTCATTGCATGAGCTTCTCGGCCGATTGTGGCAACCCGGAGCCAGTGCTCGCGAGTTGCGGCAACCTTCGAAGCGGTCTTCTCGTCGGGAGCAACAACGAAACGGTCGCCGGCGATGGCGACGTCGGAAAGACCAAGTACCTGAACCGGAGCCGAGGGGCCCGCTTCTTTGATCGTGTTTCCCTGATCGTCGATGATTGCGCGGACGCGACCCCACGCAGCACCGGCAACCAGTGGATCGCCAACGCGCAGCGTTCCATGTTGCACAAGCACTGTGGCCACTGGGCCTCGACCAATATCGAGATTTGATTCGAGTACGACGCCGCGAGCACGGCCATCGGCGTTGGCTCGAAGGTCTTCGAGGTCGGCCATGATGAGCACGTTCTCGAGAAGATCGTCGATTCCGAGGTTCTGAAGTGCGGAGACTTCCACCATGACGGTTTCGCCGCCCCATGCTTCGGGGACGAGTTCGTGTTCAGACAACTGCTGCATCACACGAGTGGGATCAGCGTTCTCGCGATCGACTTTGTTGATGGCAACAATGATCGGAACGTCGGCAGCCTTCGCGTGGTTAATGGCTTCGATCGTTTGCGGCATGACGCCATCGTCGGCAGCGACCACAAGAATGACGACGTCGGTTGCATCGGCGCCACGAGCACGCATAGCGGTGAACGCTTCGTGACCGGGGGTGTCGAGGAACGTAATCGCACGTCCGTCTTGGGTGACTTGATAAGCACCGATGTGCTGGGTAATGCCACCGGCCTCGCCGGCAACAACATTGGCGTTACGAATCTGATCAAGAAGTTTGGTCTTGCCGTGATCGACGTGACCCATAACGGTGATCACCGGCGGACGATGCTCCCACGCTTCATAGGTTGCGTCGTCGACATCTTCTTCGAGCATGAGCATCTTCTGCAGCTCGACTTCTTGTTCTTCGCCGGGATTGACGAGACGAATCGATACGCCGATTTCGGCAGCGAAGAGTTCGATCATGTCGTCGCTCAGCGATTGTGTAGCGGTGACCATTTCGCCCTGTTGCATGAGGAAGCGAACGACGTCGGCCGCCGTGCGATTCATCTTGGGGCCGAGATCCTGCGCAGTTGACGCGCGCTCTACGACAACTTCACCAACCGGAATTGGCGCTTCACGAGGCGTGTAGCTCGGTGCGTCGATCGGCTGAAGTTCGTCGCGGTTACGACGACGACGACCCTTGCGCTTGGGACGCGGACCACCGGGACGACCACCAGGGCCGCCACCAGGACGACCGCCGCCACCGGGACGACCACCAGGGCCGCCACCGCCGGGACCGCCGCCACCAGGACCACCAAAGCCGCCACCGGGACCGCCGCCGCCAGGACCACCACCGGGACGAGGGCCGTTAAAGCCTCCGCCACCGGGACGACCACTGGGAGCGCCGCCACCAGGACGACCACCAGCGCCAGGACCACCGGCACCGGGACCACCGGGACGACCACCAGGACGCGCACCAGGAGCAGGTGTTTCGCGACGCATGCCGGGGGGCGGCGGGATGGGCTTGCCCGTAGAAGAAGTCGGGGGGCGACCGCCGGGAGGAGGCGGAATCGGCTTACCCGTCGTCGAGGTCGGAGGACGCTGAGGCATCGGAGCGCGTGCCGCAGGCGCGGCCGGCTCTCCGACTGCTGGTGCTGCCGGTGCTGCCGGGGCAACAGGTGCCTCGGCTGCAGGCGCAACAGGCGCAGGCGCAGGCGCAACGGGAGCAGCAGGTGCTTCGCGACGCGGGCCAGAACTACCCGATGACGAAATGACACGCTTCGGTGCAGCCGGCTTCGGCGCAGGAGCGGGTTCAGGTGCGGATTCGGGTGCGGGAGCAACCGTCTCGACCTCGGCAACAGGAACGTCGACAACTGCCGGTTCCGGTTCGGCGGGCGCGACAGCAGCCTCGGCCTCGTCCGGTTCGTCGGCAGTCTTCTTTGCTGCAGCCTTCTTGGCCGGAGCTTTCTTGGCGGGAGCTTTCTTCGCCGCGGTCTTCTTGGCCGCTGCCTTCTTGGCCGGAGCTTCTGGTTCCTCGGGCTGCACATCGCGCACAAGGCCTTCACGCTCGGCCTTGCGGCGAACGCGGTCAGCTTGAGGCTCGACGACGCTTGAGGAATGGCTCTTCACGCCGATCCCGAGCGCGACGCACAGATCCAAGGTCTCTTTATTCGTGAGACCTAGTTCTCGTGCCAGCTCGTACACACGGATGTTGGACGGCAACTGCTACCTCAGTGATCGTGGTTCGGGACCCACCAAACAAAGCGTCAGATGGGCTCGACCCTCCGTGACACAGCCACGGAACGGGTCTCTATCCTCGCACGACACAGGGTCGGACGAGGAATGGTGACGACTACGCCGGATCTTCCGAACCGGTTTCTTCGGCGGCCTCTGCCTCGGCAGCCTCGACGATGGCTTCGGCTTCGGCCACAACTTCGGCTTCTACTTCTGCTTCGACTTCAGTCTCTTCAACATCTTCAGCGGCTTGTGCGTAGGCCTCGGCGGACATTGCTTCGCCACCTTCGGCGGGCTGCCACACCTGTTCGCCCGTTTCGGCGTCGACGACCCATTCGCCTTCGGCCCAATCCTGGTTGGCGTAGGCCTCTTCTTCGGCGAGTTGGGTTTCAGACTTGATATCGACGCGCCAACCGGTGAGACGAGCAGCAAGGCGAGCGTTCTGCCCTTCCTTGCCAATAGCCAGGGAGAGTTGGTAATCGGGAACGATGACTTCGGCGGTGCCGGTGTCTTCGTGAATGCGAACTTCCTTGACCTTGGCCGGCGACAGCGCCTTCATGACGAAGTCGGCCGGTTCATCGGAGAAGGGAACGATGTCGATCTTTTCGCCACGAAGTTCATTGACGACCATACGAACGCGAGCGCCGCGCGCGCCGACGCATGCGCCAACGGGATCGACGTTGGAATCGTTCGACAACACAGCGATCTTGGTACGTGCTCCTGGTTCACGAGCACAGGCCTTGATCTCGACAACGCCGTCGGCGATTTCGGGAACTTCGAGTTCGAACAGTCGCTTGATGAGACCGGGATGGGTGCGGCTTGTGACGATCTGCGGACCCTTTGCGGTCTTACGCACTTCGACGATATAGGCCTTGACGCGCGCACCGGGTTCGGGACGCTCGTAGGGAACCTGTTCGGCCTGAGGCATAAGCGCTTCGACGCGACCAAGATCGAGCAGCGTGTAGCGCGCATCGGTCTGCTGAATGATGCCGGTAACGATGTCGCCTTCGCGACCTGCGTATTCCTCGTACTTCATTTCGCGCTCGGCTTCACGAATGCGCTGGTTCATGACCTGCTTCATCGTTTGCGCAGCAACACGACCCCACACCTCGGCCGGCGGGGTGACATCGAACTCTTCGCCTTCGGGGACACCGTCGTCGTCGAGGGCTTGGGCCATCACACGAACTTCGCCGGTATCGGGATCGATGATGACCCACGCATACTCTTGTGAATCTGGCAGCCGCTTGTAAGCGGATTCGAACGCGTCGGCAAGTGCGCCAAACAGCGTGTCGATCGAGATTCCCTTGTCGACGGCGAGTGCCTGGAGTGCCTCGATGAGATCAGGGGAGTTCATCACGACTGGACCTTCTCTTCCTTGGGGGACGCGTTCGACGCGTCCTTCTTAGACTTCGTAGTTTTTGGCGCAGTTTTCGCCGGCTTCACGGCTTTCGCGCCGTTCTTGGGGCCGCCCGGTTTGGGTGTGGGACCCCAGACGAATGTGGTGTGCGCCTTTTCGATTTCACCAAGGTTGAGCGTGATGCTCTCACCCAGTGGTTCATCGAGGGCGATAGTGACCGTGGTGTCGGTCGAACCGGTAACGGTGCCGGAGAACCGACGACCAACCGGATGATTCGGGAATGTCTTGACCGCAACGGTGCGACCAACCGCCCACGCATAGTGAGCAGGTGTACGAAGTACGCGTTCAAGACCGGGGCTGGACACTTCAAGTGTGAAACTGCTTGAAATGGGATCGTGTTCGTCGATCGCCCGCGAAATTGCTCGGGTCGTTTTGGTGATGTCGTCGATGCTGACGCCACCTTGACGATCGACCGTGACTCGCAGGACGGGACCAGCTTGTTCAAGATCGAACAGTTCGAGACCCTCTGCGGCCACCAATGGTTCGATAAGTGCTCGTACACGTGCGGACACGCTCATTGCTGGCCTCCTTTCAAAGGGTTTCAAAGATCACAGACTGCAAGGTGACCGCAACCTGAATTCGGGAGAAACAAAAGGCGTGGGCAAAAGCCCACGCCTTCGTCAGTACTGCCGAACGATTGCGATGGGAGGAGTGTAGACCCCTCGACCCAGAAACGACCACCCGGGGTTTCGCACTCACCCACCGATTCAGCCAAGAAACCCCAGTTCAGACCGGGTTTTGGCTCGTATCAGTGCGGGCTCAATACGAGCGGGCGACGATCGCAATGGCGCCGTCGGCGTTATCCGAGGCCGGCAGCGAGCCATCGGGCATCACGAGGCAGCGCACCGTGACACTTGATTTCGCCAGTTCGGCTTCGCCATCGGTGCCCAGGCTTGCCCAAGGGATTCGGGCCCACCCAGTGGCGGCGGCTTCAGCGGCTTCACGAATAGAGGAGACATCGACCGTGCGCGAGTTGCGACGATCGGTGGCCTCGGCAAGGAGTTGGGCCTGACCGGCATCAAGAGTGGCGGCAACAGTGGCTGCGATGCCATTGAGTGCAACTGCATCCTTTGCGCCGGTGAAACGGTTGGCGAGGGTGACGACCCCTTCGGTCAGATCTCGGGGACCAAGTTCGAGGCGAACCGGAACACCCTTGAGTTCCCAATCAGTCGCGCGACGACCCATTGAGGTTTCGACGCGCACATCGAGTTCGACTCGTACGCCAGCATCGGCGAGTTCTTCGGCGAGTGTTCGGCAACGTTCGATGACGGCGTCGTCATCACGAACGGCAAGCACAACAACCTGCACTGGCGCGAGGGCTGGCGGGATGCGCAAGCCGTTGTCGTCGCCGTGACACATGATGAGTCCGCCGACCATGCGCGTGGAAACTCCCCACGAAGTTGTCCATGCATGTTGCTGCGTACCTTCATTGTCGAGGTACTGAATGTCGAACGCCTTTGCGAAGTTCTGACCGAGTTCATGACTCGTGCCCATTTGCAACGCTTTTCCATCGCCCATCATTGCTTCGCATGTCATCGTGTTCGTTGCGCCAGCAAAGCGTTCCTTTGCAGTCTTACGACCAACAACGACGGGCATAGCAAGAACGTCGTGCATGAATGACTCGTAGACCTCGTGCAGAATTCGTTCGGCGTACTGGCGACCGTCAACTTCACTGACGTGTGCGGTGTGGCCTTCTTGCCAAAGGAACTCGCTTGTGCGCAGAAAGACTCGCGGGCGAAGTTCCCAACGAACAACGTTGGCCCACTGATTCAACAACAGTGGAAGATCGCGATAGCTCTGTACCCACTTGGCCATGAACTCGCCGATAACTGTTTCCGATGTCGGACGAACCACAACTGGCTCTTCAAGTTCCTTGCCACCAGCAACGGTGACGACTGCGAGTTCGGGACTGAAACCTTCGACGTGCTCGGCTTCGCGCTTGAGGTAGCTCTCGGGGATGAACAACGGGAAGTAGGCGTTCTTGGCACCGGCGCGCTTGATGCGACGATCGACCTCGGCCTGCATCTGTTCCCAGATTGAATAGCCATAGGGACGGATGACCATCGTGCCGCGCACCGGACCGTTATCGGCCAGTTCCGCCTTGGCAACGATGTCTTGGTACCAGCGGGGAAAATCTTCGGACTGCGGGGTGAGAACAGGAGCCTTAGCCATGGGAGCCGATGCTAGGCGACGCCCTCTTCACCCTCAGCGAGGTTGCGCTCACTCAGTCGATCTTGCGAATGATCTGAATTCGCTCTTCAGCGTTATTGGCGTCGTCACCCTTGTCATCGAGCAACGCCATGCGATCGGCTTCGGCTTCGGCCGCCGCTCCTTCGTCCTTGCGGCGAAGCGCTTCTTCGACTCCCCCATCGGCAATGATCTGCGCCCACTCGACGAGGGATTCGACCATCTCGGATTCGGGCACAACCTTGACGACTTCACCCTTGACGAACAAGTGGCCGCGCTTTCGGCCAGCGGCGATTCCGAGGTCGGCTTCGCGAGCTTCGCCTGGTCCATTCACAACACAGCCCATGACGGCGACTTGGATGGGAATGTTCAAGCCCGTGAGCGCTTCTTGCGCTCGGGCAGCAACGTCAATGACATCGACTTCGGCACGTCCACATGACGGGCATGCAATGAGATCGAGCCCGCGCCGTTCACGCAGACCAAGGCTTTCGAGCAACCAACGACCAGCGCGCACTTCTTCCACCGGATCGGCAGTGAGCGAATATCTGATGGTGTCGCCGATTCCTTCGGCCAACAACGTGGCCATGCCGGCAGTTGCTTTTACGAGTCCTGCAGGAGGTGGGCCCGCCTCGGTGACACCAAGATGCAGCGGATAGTCGACCGTGTCGGCAAGCAATCGGTACGCATCAATCATCAATGCCACGTTCGATGCCTTGACCGAAATCTTTACGTTGTCGAAACCGACCTCTTCGAAATATGCGAGTTCGCGCTTGGCTGATTCGACCATTGCTTCGGCGGTGACTTTGCCGCCGTACTTCTCATACAACTCGGGATCGAGCGAGCCACCGTTCACGCCAATACGAATCGGGATGCCGCGGTCTTTCGCCTCGAGCGCAACCGCCTTGATGTGTTCGGGTCGGCGAATATTGCCGGGGTTCAAGCGCAAACCTTGAACGCCCGCTTCCATCGCTTCAAGCGCTCGTCGGTACTGATGATGAATGTCGGCAATGATCGGCAGCGGCGAACGCGGAACAATGTGCGCAAGTCCTTCGGCGGACTCTTGTTCATTGCACGTGCAGCGCACGATGTCGCAGCCGGCACCAGCAAGTGCATAGATCTGTTGCAGCGTGCCTTCGACGTCGGCCGTCTTGGTGGTCGTCATCGACTGGATCGTGATCGGCGCGCCACCACCCACGGCAACATCGCCAACATGCAACTGCCGGGTTGCACGTCGCGGATATCGGGTCTGGGGGGAAAGCTCGCTCACGGTGATGAGGTTAGGGCTACGG
>CAIKHC010000073.1 GCA_903827085.1 uncultured Candidatus Nemicrothrix sp.
CGGACCCGGTCGATAAAGCGCCACAAGAGCAGCGACGTCTTCGAACGAGGTCGGCGCCAGCGAACGCATCAGCGAGCGCATTGGTCCGCCTTCGAGCTGGAACACGCCGATGGAGTCGCCGTTGCGCAACAATTGCAACGTGAGGTCGTCGTCGAGCGGAACGGTGTCGATAGAAACATCGATGCCTTGAGTGACCTTGAGCATCGCAAGCGTGTCAGTGATGACATCGAGGTTGCGTAGGCCCAGGAAGTCCATCTTGAGGAGGCCAAGCTCCTCGACGCCATGCATTTCGTACTGCGTTACGACCGGCGCGAGTTCGGGATCGGAACCTGCTTCCGGCTTTCGCTGAATGGGCAAGTACTCCGTAAGCGGCTCTTTGGTAATCACCACGGCAGCGGCATGGATGCCGTCCTGGCGACGTAGCCCTTCGAGGCCACGAGCAACATCGATGACCTGACGTGCGTCGTCGTCGTTGGCGTAGACCTCACGGAGGTCGGCCGCCATCTTGAAACCATCGGCGAACTTCGGAGTCTCTTCGAAGCATGCGTGCAACGGCGTATCGCGACCCATCACCAACGGCGGCATGAGCTTGGCGACCTTGTCACCAACCGCATAGGGGTAACCAAGCACACGCGCTGCATCGCGCACAGCAGCACGGGCCTTGATCGTGGAGAACGTCACGATCTGAGCAACGTGGTCACGGCCGTACTTCTCTGCCGCATAGCGAATCATTTCGTCTCGGTAGCGAGAATCGAAGTCCATGTCGATATCGGGCATCGAGACACGGCTCGGGTTCAGGAACCGCTCAAAGAGCAAGTCGTATTCGATGGGATCGAGATCGGTGATGCGCAAGGTGTACGCCACTGCGCAACCAGCAGCCGAACCTCGACCCGGGCCAACACGAATGTTGTTGTCACGTGCGTGCTTGATGAGATCCCAGACGATCAGGAAGTACGAAGAGAACCCCATGTCGGCGATGACCTGAAGTTCGTAGACCATTCGCTCAACGATGTGATCGGGAAGTTGCTGACCCCAACGTTCTTTCGCCCCTTCGAAGGCCAAATGACGCAGGTACTCGGCATCGTTTTCGAAGGCTTCAGGGAGTGGGAAATTCGGAAGCTGCGGTTTACCGAATTCAATTTCGACGTTGCACCGTTCAGCGATCCAGAGCGTGTTGTCGCAGGCTTCGGGAACCTCGTCGAAGAGCCAGCGCATTTCTGCAGCCGTCTTCAGATAGTGCTGATCGCCATGAAACTTGAAGCGATCGGGATCGCTCATAAGCGAACCTGTTTGCACACACAGCAACGCATCGTGTGAGACGGCATCGTGCTGGTGGACATAGTGACTGTCGTTGGTCGCGACCAACGGCGCCTTAATTGCGCGCGCAATTTCAAGCAGCTTTGGATTGGTGGTCTTCTGCTCGGGGATCCCGTGATCTTGAATTTCGATGAAGAAGTTGTCCCGACCGAAGATGTCTTGAAAACGCGCCGCCTTTTCAAGTGCCCCGCGCTCATCGTCGTTCATGAGCGCCTGCAGCACCTGTCCGCCGAGGCAACCGCTGGTGATGATCAGGCCTTCGTGGTGCTCCTCGAGAAGCTCCCAGTCGACCTTGGGCTTCATGTAGTACCCCTCGAGAAACGCTCGGCTCGAGAGTTGGATGAGGTTCTTGTAGCCCGTGGCATTCTCGGCCAACGTCGTGAGGTGGTAGTAGGCCTTTCGGCCGCCTTCGGCCTCGCCACCGGAATCGTCCATACGGCCCCGACGGGTGGGGCGCTCGGTGCGACTGTCGTAGGCCTGATAGAGCTCGGAACCAATGATCGGCTTCACGCCAACGTCTTTGGCCGCCTTGTAGAAATCGAGGACGCCGTACATGTTGCCGTGATCGGTAATGCCGACCGCCGGCTGACCGTCGGCGGCTGCCGCAGCCACCACTTCGCCCACACGCGCGGCTCCGTCGAGCATTGAGAACTCGGTATGCAGATGGAGGTGGGTAAAGGAATCGGGCACCAGGGCTCCGGGGCGTTGTTGTTCGTAAAGGTCCGCAACTCGGCGAATTACACCGATGTGATGCCCGGCGATCGTAGCGTCACTCCCCCGATCCTGCTCCGGGGATCCCTGAGCCTGTCAAAGGCCGGTCCTAGCCTTTCGTGACCC
>CAIKHC010000074.1 GCA_903827085.1 uncultured Candidatus Nemicrothrix sp.
TGAGGATCGAATGAAGCAGCACTGTCGTTCGATGAGCGAGGTCGGTCATTGCCTCGAAATGCTGCACCATTGCATCGCGGAAGCCGGGAAGTTCTGGCCAGCGGTTCATGGCTTCGCCAACAGAAGGGTCAACGAAGTCGAAGACCTCCTTATGGTCTCGAACTCGTTTGGTGAGTTCGCGGTCGAACCAGCCAAGAGGGTTCTGTTCGGTGCGCCGGATGGCAGTGCGGGTTGACCGGGGAGCCTCGAAGAACCGCTCGGTCTCGCTCCATGTGTTGGCGATGACCGAATCAAGACCGTGGCCAACGAGGAGGAAGAATCCGTGGTCACGACACGCAGCGTCGAGATCCTCTCGTGCGGTGGCACTGGGATTGGAAATGTCGACGATCGGAACAGCGGGCATGTCCCATTGTGGCCCGTCGCTCGCAGCTGCGCCTTACTCGACTCCGTGCAGTCGTCCTAGGCTTAGCGAATGGGTGTTCCTCTTGCGATTCTTGATCTCGCCATCATCGGTTCTGGAGATTCTGTTGCCGATGGGCTCAACGCATGTGTTGAGGTAGCGAAGACCGCAGAAGCCAATGGCTATAGCCGGGTTTGGTACGCCGAACATCACAACATGGACGCAGTTGCTTCGTCGGCAACGGCGGTTCTCATCGCCCATGTGGCAGCGAACACCGAGTCAATCCGTTTGGGTTCGGGCGGCATCATGCTTCCGAATCATTCGCCGCTCACCATTGCTGAACAATTCGGCACACTTGCGACGTTGCATCCCAACCGAATCGATCTCGGACTCGGTCGCGCTCCAGGAACCGATCAGGTCACTGTGCAAGCGCTTCGGCGTGACCCGCGTGCATCGGAGTATTTCCCCCAAGATGTTCTTGAGCTTCAGGCCTTCCTCGGCGATACGACGCGAGTTCCGGGCGTTCATGCCACCCCAGGCCGTGGAACACACATCCCCATCTACATTCTCGGCTCATCGCTTTTTGGTGCCGAACTCGCTGCAGTCCTTGGTTTGCCATTCGGATTCGCTTCGCATTTCGCTCCGCATCAACTGCGTGAAGCGGTTGCGTTGTATCGAACCAATTTCCGTCCGTCCGAGCAACTCAATCATCCGCATGTCATTGCTGGCGTGAACGTGATCGCTTCTGATTCTGAGGATGACGCGCAGTCGCAATTCACCACGACGCGCCGCGCGCGTTTACGCCGATTCATGTTGAAGCCGAATGTCGATGTCCCCGATGCCGAAGTCGACCGAATCCTGGCGTCGCCTCAAGGCGCGCAGATCGCGGCGATGATGAAGCACACTGCTGTGGGAACGCCGGCTGCAGTCCGCGATCAATTGCTGGAGTTCACCGAATATGCCGATGCTGATGAGCTCATGGTGTGTCACCAGTCGCCCACAGTCGAAGGGCGTTTGCGATCGATCGAACTCACAGCAGAGGCTATGGACTTAGTTGGCGTCTAAGCCCTTGGGTTTGGATCAGTACGCAGTTGCTTTGAATCAACTGGGTGCAACAATGATCCTCGCGACGAGCACGACCAAGAGAATTACCGACAGCGCAGTCTGCAGCATCATCATGACCTTGACTGGTCGTGTTCGGATGCCTTCGAGTGTTGGCCCGAATGTTGACTGTGTATTGAAGGAAAGAAAGAGGTAATCGATCCAGCGAGGCGGATCGTCTGGGTGCGCGCCATTTGGCGGAAAATCAAACGCCCCACCCTTGAGGTAGGCGTCAGCAAGCTGATACCAAAGCGAGAACGCCAGCATGTTGGATGCGAAGAGCAGTCCCAAGTCAAGGATCAACCAGTTCTGGCTGGTGTTTTGAAGGCTGCGCGCCATGATCAACGTGATCATGTTGATGATGACATTGAGAGACGCCGCCGTGAGATAAACGCAAAGAATGATCAGTGTGAATCTCGAATGGGATTCTCGAGATGCGTCGAATCGACGGCGGAGAAATTCAATGATGACGACAATAAAGACGACGACGAAAAGGACATCGGAGATTTCGCCGATTACTCGAACGAGTTTCTCGGTTAAATCAGCGTCGTTGCGGATGCCTTCAGTTCGGAGCCTCAGCACCACATCCAGTGCCTGAATGAGGTGGACAACGAGAAAGATCGCACCGAGATGGATGGGATTGCGGTGCCAGTCGTCTCGGCAAAGGCCGCCTTCGCAGCAGGGCAACTCTGGTTTTGAGGTCTCGGACTCGTTGTTGTCAGACACAGAACAACTCTCTTGCGGTTGAGGATGTGGCCGGAATCTTGCGCTTCCGGGTCGCAGTTATGAACACTACGCCTGACTACTGTTCGGGGGTCTACAAAGGAGCTCAAATGAAGTTGAAGTTCGCTGGCCTTTCCGCACTTACTGCACTTGTTGCAGTCATGACACTGGCGGCGGGGTGTTCGTCCTCATCTTCGTCCAAGTCCTCTGACACGATTCGTATTGGTGTCGAAGCGCCCATCACCGGATCTCTGGCGCAACTCGGCCAAGGCATGTTGAACGGTGCCAAGCAAGCCGCAACGTATGTCAATGCAAACGGTGGTGTTGGTGGAAAGAAGATCGAGATTGTTGCCATCGACGATAAGGGCGACCCCGATGCTGGCGTGGCTGCTGCAAACAGCGCCGTGAAGGCCGGACTCGACGCCGTCGTTGGTCCCTATAACTCAGGCGTTGGCCTGAAGACGCTTCCTATTTACATGGAGGCAGGGCTTGTGCCATTGCGTTTGACCTCTTCAGACCAAACCGCAGGAATGGGCTTCACCTTGCAGCCGATGACCTCGCAGATTGCACCAGTCGCGACCGATGCACTTGTGAAGCAACTCAAGGCCACGTCAGTTGCGCTCATCGTTGATTCCACGACCGATTACACGAAGTCTGCTGCTCAAGCTATGACCGCATCGTTGGGTAAGGCCGGAATCAAGATCACAGCAACCGAGTCGATCACGCCCGGAGCAACGTCCTACGCCGACACGGTCACCAAGGTTCTCGCAACCAATCCGTCAGCTGTCTATGTCATCACGTACTTCCCAGAAGCTGGATTGATTGCACAGGCGATGCTCGCCTCGAACACTGCGACGAAGTGTCTTGCTGACTACGGCGCCTACGACAATGACTACATCACTGCAGCCGGCATTCCCGCTGCGCAGAAGTGCCCGGTGGTTGGCGTGCCCGCACCGAGCGATTTCCCGAATAGCGCATCGCTGGTCGAGGCGTACACCAAGCAGTTCAATTCGGGTCCGGATTCATGGTCGCCGTACACCTACGACTCGGTGCTCGTTCTCGCCGACGCCATAGGCCGCGCAGGTGGCACGTCTGCCGCAGCACTGAAGACTGCGCTTGCAGCCACCAGCGGCTGGAAGGGCTGGACCGGCACCGTTGCGTTCGACGCGACAACCGGCAATCGAATTCCCGCACCTGTCACCGTCACTACGGTGACCAGCGCCGGCGTGTTTCAGGTTGACCCGGCCTGGATCACAGCAACTGGCTTCACGTTCTAACCCTGCGCTCAGAGCCGATGTCGGCCTAGAACCATCTAAGAGGGACACGGAACGAACAGATAGTGTTCGTTCATTCCGTCTGGAGGTTTCGTGGTGGCTCGTCGTCGTTCGTTGAAGTCATTGATCGCGTTGTTGGCCGGGGCATTGCTTGCCCCGGCCATTGTCGTGTCGGCAGCGACGTCGAGCGCTCAGGTCGTTTCCAACTCAGGGCGCAATTTCACCCTTCGCTATTCGAACAACATCAATGGTCAGATCACCATTGCCGCGAACACGTTGATGCAGTGCCCAACAGCGACTCCTGACCCCGCAGTGAACAGCGGCTGTGCAGGTGCTCGCGCCGGCACGAACGCCCGCAACAACAACACATTCGATATGGGTTGGCTTGATGTTGACTCAGATCCGTCAACCTTCGATTCATCGCAGGCGACACTTAACCTCCCATCCGATGGAGTTGTTCTTTTCGCTGGCCTCTACTGGACGGGTATCCAGAAAAAGGGCGAAGCCATTACCGGTGCAAACGGATATGTGGGTGTGCCGTTGCCACCTCCGAATGCATCGGCAATCGGACAAGTGAAGTTCAAACTTCCGGACTCATCGGCGTATCAAACCATTACGGCCGCGAATGTTGACTTGGGTCCCATTTCGGTTGGAAGTGGCTACGGAGCATTTGCAGATGTCACCGAACTGGTGACCGAGGCGGGCCCGGGCATCTACACCGTCGCCGACGTACAAACCGGCACGGGCGGGAACACTGCTGCGGGTTGGTCGCTGGTTGTTGCCTACGCGGATCAAGCCGAGCCGCTTCGGAATCTCTCAGTGTTCGACGGCCTAAAGGTTGTCTCCGGGTCTAGCGCCATTGATATTGCGTTGTCAGGATTCAAAACTCCGTCCGCCGGAACTGTTCGCACAACGATCGGTGTGGTCGCTGCCGAAGGCGACGCGGGCGCAACCGGTGATTACCTGTCAGTGAATGACAACTTGTTAACCGACGCGGTGCATCCTTCGAACAACACTGAGAATTCAACAATCGCAAATCGCGGTGCACA
>CAIKHC010000075.1 GCA_903827085.1 uncultured Candidatus Nemicrothrix sp.
AAGCGTGGCTGAAGCGCACTTTCATTCGGGAACCATCGACAGAAGTGCGGCCCGCAGTCGCGGAAGCCTCCTGTTTGATGTCAGTTCTTGAATGGCCACTTCGATGGTTGCAGCAACAAGGAGTCGTGCTGTCTCTGTCGGTGTCGCGGTCACGGCCTTGATGTCTGCGGCGAGAGTTCGCGCTGCTTCCTCATTTCGCTCACTTGCGAGTTCGGCAATCATGGGGTCGTGACGGGCTTGGAACAACATGGACCGGACTCCGACCTGATTGCGACATCCATCCAGGAATGCGGTGATCCGCGAACGCGCTCTTGTCGGACCAGGGTCGTCCGCGTCAGTGGTGGATGCAATCCGAGCGAAGAGTTCGTCGTGGAAGCGTCGGTGCAGCTCGACAAGCAGATCGGCTCGGTCATCGAAGTGGATGTAGAAGGTGCCTTTCGCGTGGCCTGCCGCTTTGGTGATCGCATCGACGGTGAGCGCCGTTGTTCCGTCACGTTCTGCGATGTGGGCGGCAGAGTCAAGCAACTCGAGTCGGGTTGGATGGTTTCCTCCCGCACGAGAACCGGGGCCACGGCGCTGTGTCGCGCTGGTCATTTGTATTCCGGAAGCGCGGGAAGGACCAGTACAAAACGACAATCGGTTCTTGCTGCTGCGAAGTGCCAAGCCCCTGGAGGCGTGTAGAGGTAATCGCCTGGACCGAGCTCTTCGCCCCCAATCGACACTTCGCCTACGAGCATGAACAGTTCTTCACCTTTCGGGTGGAGGTGGGCTTTCCCACGTGTCCCACCTTGCATGCGCACCTCGACTGTTGCACCGCCGTCATCGTGAAGACGCAGAATCCGAAACTTCCCAGCACCATCCGGATTGTCGAACCATTCTCCTTGTTCGGATAGGACTCGTTGAGCGGTCATTTCATTCCTCTCTCATTCCAGCCAAGAAAGTCGGCCAGAGCGGCTGTGAACTCAGAAGTCATTTCCGCGAAGGGTTGGTGTCCGCATGGAAGGGTCACTACGCGGGCATTTCTAAAGGCTCGTCGCGCGCGGCGTCCATCGACCAACCACGGCAGGATCGGATCGCGCTTTCCCCACATCAGCAGCACAGGAACATCAACAGATGACGAATCCCTGCGAGCGTCATGCTGACGATCGGTGAAACTCCGCCAGATCTTCGCAAAGGCTCGGACATTCATCGGATTCTTTGATGCAGCAACCGCAGAACGTCGGATCACTTGAACTGCGGGCGTATTGCGTCGCAAGTAGAGACGGGGGAGAAGGCGCATCGCGAGAGGTGCGATTCTCTCGGAGCCGAACAATCGACAGAAGATGAATGTGCTGGGCCAGCGGGGCGTGAACCCTCCTGGGTTGATGACAACAAGATTCCTCACTAGGTCGGGTCGACGTGCTGTTGTCCTGATTGCAGCGAACGCACCAACGGAGTTTCCAACCAGCGTGTAAGGCCCCTCATTGATGTTCTCGAGAAGTGAGGGAAGAAGATCCGCGAACGCACACGCGCCTGGCTCGATTGAATCGCCGCTATCGCCATGACCCGGCCAGTCGATGGCGAATACTTTCGCGTTGGTAACCAATGTGTCGATGATCGCATCGAAATCGTGATGGCTGCCGCCGTTGGCGTGGAGCAAGACCAACGACGGCCCTGAGCCTGCGACGTGAACCGCGACGTCTCCGATGATCTTGACTTCTGACACCATGCCCCAAGAGTACATGACTAGACGGTCATATACTAGCACCCGGAGCGATGAGTGCTGGAATCCAACAGGTTTCCAAACACAAACGCGGCGTGCCTCCCTTTGGTCACACAACCCAACTGCGTGTGTTCGTTGATCCGGACTTGTTGCAATACGACGAGGTGTGGGCGGCAGCAGGAACGTGGAACGACAACTTCGGTGCGAACCCGAATGACATCGTGCGTGTCGCCGGTGGCGTCGTCACCGACTTGAAGCGGGGTTAGTCATTCAGAGTGCGTCGAGCATCTGTAGAACGACGTTCCAACTTTTCTTCACGTTTGCCTTTGAGGGGAATCGACCGAGAAGTTCCAAGTCGACGAATCCGTGTACGAGTGACCACG
>CAIKHC010000076.1 GCA_903827085.1 uncultured Candidatus Nemicrothrix sp.
GTTCTTCTGGAAGCAGCGGCGGAACCGTTAAAGCCGCTTGGATCTACGTCGGCCCCACAAACGATGGCGGATGGACTCAGGCACACGACAACGGTCGTAAGTTCGTAGCAACTGAACTTGGCGGCAAAGTCAAGACGACCTACAAAGAAAATGTCAAAGAGGCCGAAGTTGCCCCGGTCATCGAAGGCCTTGTGAAGGATGGCAACACCATTATTTTCGCAACGTCATACGGCTACGCCGAGCCAATGGCAGCAGCCGCTGCGAAGTACCCGAACGTGAAGTTCGAACAGGCTACCGGCGATCTCATTACCGCTGGGAAGACCACCCCGTCGAACTACGCCGAGTACTGGGGCGCCGGTGAAGACACTCTGTACCTCTCAGGCGTTGCCGCAGGTAAGGCCACGAAGAACAACAAGATCGGCATCGAGGCTCCATTCGCGATCCCCGAGATCATCCGCCATATCAACGCATTCGTTCTTGGTGCGCAGTCCGTGAACCCCGCAGCGACCGCAAAGGTTGTCTGGACCAACGACTGGTTCAACCCCACTGCAGAGAAGCAGGCTGCTGAATCGCTTGTTTCGGCTGGCGTCGATGTGATCTTCTCGCATCAGGACAGTCCTTCAGCAGGCGAAGTTGCGAAGGCGAACAACCTTCCGTGGGTTGGCTACGACTCCGATCAGTCCGGTGCCTACAGCTCCGTTTGGCTTACCACCGCGACCTACAACTGGGGACCGCGCTATCTCAGCCGGATCAACGCAGTGAATGACAAAACGTGGAAGTCGGACAACTACTACGGAACGATTGCTGACGGTTTCACAACGCTTGCAACCTTTGGCACCATCGTTTCTGCTGACACGAAGACGCTTATCGATGCTGAATTGACCAAGGCAAAGAACGCCGGAGCCACCTCATTCGGGTGGTACTGGGGTCTGAGCGATCGTCAGGATCAGACCGGTGCAGTGAAGATCAAGAAGGGTCAGACACTGTCCCAAAAGGATCTCTACGAAATGAGCTGGTTCGTCAAGGGTGTCGACGGAACTCTGAAGAACTGATTGAACGTCGAGTTCACGACAGATGTCTGAAACGTCTGTAGTCGGGGCAGTCACTGCGAACGCAGTGACTGCCCTTGGCGTTACCAAGCGGTTTCCCGGCGTTGTCGCGAACGAAGACGTCAGCTTTGAGGTGCGCGTTGGTGAAGTGCATGCCCTCCTCGGCGAAAACGGCGCCGGAAAGACAACGCTGTCGAACATCCTCACTGGCCTGTACCGACCCGACGAAGGTCATCTGCTTCTCGCCGGCCGTCAGACCATCTTCGATTCGCCGAAAGCCGCGATCGATGCAGGTATCGGAATGGTGCACCAGCACTTCCGGTTAATACCGACATTCACAGTGACTGAGAACATCATTCTCGGCACGCAGACACCCTCTCGTCGCTTCCTGCTCGACACAAAGTCTGCTGAGGATCGGATTGTTGAGCTTGCTGAACAGTTTGCGATGCCTGTTGATCCTCGAGCCAGGATTTGGCAGCTTTCGGTGGGCGAACAGCAACGTGTTGAGATTTTGAAAGTGCTGTACCGCGATGCACAGGTGCTCATCATGGATGAGCCGACTGCTGTTCTCACTCCGCCCGAGGCCGAGTCGCTCGTTACGACATTGCGCTCGATGGCGCGACAAGGCAGGAGCGTTATTTTCATCTCCCACAAACTCGGAGAAGTCGCTTCGATCGCCGATCGAATCACCGTGCTCCGTGATGGGAAATCAGTGGCAACTGTGGAAGCCGCGGGCTCCTCTCGAGAGAGCCTTGCCGAGCTCATGGTGGGAAGAGAAGTGACGTCAGTGATCCGCCAAGGCGGCGGCGCGCTGCCTGGCGCAGCGACGGTTCTGTCTGTCGACAGCCTGTCAGCACTGGGGGATCGAGGGCGTCCCGCACTCACCGATGTCTCGCTGCAGGTGAAGGCTGGCGAGATCCTTGGAATTGCCGGAGTAGCTGGAAACGGCCAACGCGAACTTGTGGAGGTCCTTGCGGGTCTCCGGCCCAGAACAAGAGGCTCCATAGATATTGACGGCGAAGCGATGGAACGAACTGATGCTCGCCATCCCATTCGTATGGGGGTTGCCTATGTCCCTCAGGATCGGCTCGGAACTGGGCTCGCCCCGGATCTCTCCATTGCCGAAAATCTCATTCTGAAGCGATACCGCAGGCCACCAATTTCGCGAGCGCCGTTTCTTCGGCCTTCGGTCATTGCCTCCGAGGCTGATCGACTCATGACACAGTTCGATGTGCGTGCTCCGTCGGCGGAAACTCCCACCCGTCGATTGTCAGGCGGAAACGTTCAGAAAGTTCTTTTGGCGCGTGAGATGTCCGGCGCTCCAAAAGTTCTGGTGGTTTCCTCGCCCACTCAAGGTCTCGATGTGGGCGCCGTCGCGACGGTTCATCAACTTCTTCTGGATGCAGCAGCAAAAGGTGTCGGGGTCCTTCTCGTGTCCGAAGACCTCGATGAGGTGATGGCCCTTTCCGACCGCATCGCAGTGATGTATGAAGGAAAGGTCCTTGCGTGCATCGACGCCTCCGAAGCCGATATTTCTCGTATCGGAATGCTCATGGGCGGCGCCGACCTCGTTGAAGGTCAAGGTTCCTAATGCGTTCGACATTCTCTGGATTCCGCCTTGAACCCCGCAGTCATTTACCGCGCCTCATCAATTGGACGGTACCGATTGGATCGTTCTTCGCTGCGTTGTTTGCTGGCGCTCTGCTCCTTTTGGTGACCGGCCAAAACCCGATTTCCGTGTATCAGCGGATCCTTGAACGAGCCTTTCTCGACGCTGGTTCGCTCAGTGGAACCTTGGTTGCTGCGACGCCGCTGCTCTTCACCGGACTTTGCGCAGCCGTTGCGTTTCGTGTCGGATTTTTCAATATCGGCGGCGAGGGCCAGTTCTACATCGGAGCAATCTTTTCCTCTGGTATTGCTCTCGCATTGGGTCGCGATGCACAGGTATGGATCGCTATTCCTGCGATGATCATCGCAGGCGCACTCGGCGGTTCCCTGTGGGGAGCGATTCCAGGTTTTCTTCGTGCCTATTTGCGCACGAACGAAATCATCACCTCGCTCATGCTGAATTACATCGCCGGAGTGATCTCCGTTTACCTCATTTTCGAATCGAGTTCGTTCTGGCGCGATCTTGAAGGCACCGGGAAAATGTTCCCGAAGGGGAAAGTCATACCGCCGGTTGCGTTCTGGCCCGAGTACGGCATCGGATCCCTTGTCGTACCTTTTGGGTTTCTTCTCGGAATCGCCACCGCCGCATGGATTGCAGTCCTACAACGTCGGACTCGATTCGGATACGAAATGCGCGTCGTTGGCGGTGCACCGACAACAGCTCGTTATGCGGGTATGCGTCCAGGTCGCGTGATCGTTGCTGTCGCCGCAGTGTCGGGGGCCCTGGCGGGCCTCGGAGGCGCTGCGTCAGTCGGTAACTTCCGACACATCCTCGATCCCAAGGGAATGCAGCAGTCAGGATTCGGTTACGCCGGCATCGTCGTGGCGGCACTCGCACGTTTGAACCCCGTCGCAGTTATTTTCGTTTCGATCATCATCGGTGGAATCACGAACGCGGGCTACGCACTGCAGGGTCCAGATTTTCCGTCAGGCTTGGTCGGGATCCTTGAAGGACTCATTTTGTTTTGCACCCTCGGCGGCGAAGTGCTCATGCGTTATCGCGTCGTTCGGACTCGTGGGGTTAGCTCGAACGTGGTTGGTGCACAGTGATAGTGAACGACAACCTCTTCATCGTGGTGTTCGCCGCCGCAATTTATTACGGCACTCCACTCGTGTTCGCCGCCCTCGGGGAGATTCTCGCTGAGCGATCCGGTGTCATCAACCTCGGCGTTGAAGGAATGATGCTCCTCGGAGCGGTCGGAGCCTGTTGGGTCGCAACGTCAATCGATGGCCCAGCCGGCGTCGTCCTGCCGATTGCAGTCGTTGCAGCAATGCTTTTCGCTGCGGCCGGTGCTCTTATTCATGCGTTTCTCACAATCACCCTGCGAGTCAACCAAATTATTTCGGGGTTGGCATTGACTATTTTTGCTGGAGTAGCGGGCGTGTCTTCGTATCTCGCCGGGCTCTGGGACCTCGGTCAGGCTCCGGTTGCCAACCAGTTCGGAAAGATGGATCTATTCGGCTGGGGCGATCTCCCGGTGTTGGGTCCGATCCTGTTCAATCAAACGTTGCTGACCTACCTCTCTTGGCTGCTGGTTGTCCTCACATCGATCTACATTTTCCGGACACGCTGGGGTCTTCAACTTCGGGCAGTCGGCGAATCGCCTCAGACTGCAGACTCTGTTGGTGTCGCTGTTCAACGATCAAGGTATTTGCACGTTCTCGCCGGCGGTGCATTTGCGGGAATCGCAGGTGCGTGCTTCTCGCTCTCGATCCTGCCCACTTGGCAAAATGGAATGACACTCGGCCAGGGGTGGATCGCATTAGCGCTGGTCATCTTTGGCTTCTGGCGCCCGGATCTCATGCTGGTTGGCGCTTATCTTTTCGGCGGCTTGTCGAGCCTCCGGTACACGCTGCAGGCCAGAGGAGTCGAAATCCCACAGTTGTTTCTCGATTCGCTGCCGTACGTGATGACAATCGTCGTTCTCGTCGTTGTTTCAAATTCAGCAGCGCGGCGCCAACTCGGAGCTCCGGCAGCGCTCGGGAAACCCTACGAACGAGAAGAGCGTTAGCCTTTCAATCGTGTATGTCGGACTCGTGTGGGTTTACGAGTGCGGCTTTGGTCGACCACGGAAAATCGATCCAGTCGTTGGTGTGCTTCCAGACGTAATCGCAGTTGATCACTGATTCTGGCTTTTGATACACCACTGCAGTGCGCACTTCACCGACCTGAGATGCGACATATTCAACGACCATCTTGAGCGTGTGGCCAGTGTCGGCAACGTCATCACAGATGAGGACCTTCGCCGATTCAATGTCCACAAGTGTGAGTGGCGGCGGAAGGATGACAGGAAACTCGAGTCGTTCGCCCTTTCCCGTGTAGTACTCCACGTTCATAACGTGTGTGTTTTTAATTCCGAGTGAATACGAAAGCGCTCCACCGATCGGAAGCCCGCCTCGAGCGATCGAGAGGATGAGGTCTGGTCGGAAGCCATCGTCATCGATCAAGCGGGCCAATTCGTGAGAGGCGTCCCCGAACATCGACCACGTGAGTACTTCCATGTCGCTCATGTCCCGAACCTACACAATCAGAGAACCCCTCCATCACCGTGAGGGCGCAAGTACGGTGAAGCTATGTCTTCAGAGGATGTCGTCGTCGCTGGTGCCCCGCTCGAACTTGGACCGCTCATGCATACAGGCGGCGAACTGATGACGCGAGCAGAGCGGCGTCAACTCGGACGCGAACGGCGCAAAGTCGCGCAGCGTTCGTCCCATGCGGGTTGGGTGGCCCCAGAGACTCGCCGGGACCCGTTTGCGGTTCTCGAGGACCAGAACCGTCGTCGATTCCCGGATCTCGTTCCTCTGCGCTGGGGTCGCATGGTGGCCTCGCCCTTCACCTTCTATAGAGGCGCTGCTGCAGTTATGGCTGCTGATCTCGCTGGTACCCCGAGTTCAGGTCTTGATGTCCAAGCGTGCGGAGATGCACATCTTCAGAACTTCGGACTTTTCGCTTCTCCTGAACGCAATCTACTTTTCGACCTGAACGACTTCGATGAGACGCTGCCTGGTCCATGGGAATGGGACGTGAAGCGTCTCGCCGCGAGCGTTGAACTCGCAGCCCGCGACAATGGTTTCTCAAAAGAACAAGCGGAAGCGGCGACGTTGGAAAGTGTGGCGTCATACCGCTCGTGGATGGCGGTGCTCGCCGACCAAACGCAGCTCGATGTCTGGTACGCGAAAGTCGATGTCGACGAGATCCTCCCGATGTTGCCAACCGAAGCGCTGAAGGGATCAGCGAAGCTCGTTGAGCGGGCACGGCGACACAACACTCTTCAGGCGTTAGACAAGTTGACCCAGGTCGTTGATGGGCGCCGGGTCATCGTGGACAATCCACCCCTCGTGGAACACCTGCCTGACGTCACGACCTATCACGCTGTTCACACGGTGCTTGATCGTTACAAGGAAACACTCCAAGAGGACAAGAGGCTTCTTCTCGAGCGGTTCGAGATCATCGATATCGCTCGCAAGGTTGTGGGAGTCGGAAGCGTCGGCACTCATTGCTGGATCGCGCTGTGCACTGCCGATCGGGAAGACGACGATCCACTGTTCCTGCAGATTAAGGAGGCGAATCGTTCCGTTCTCGAACCATGGATTGGCGCGAGTAGGTACTCCACCCATGGAGAACGCGTCGTCGTTGGCCAGAGACTCCTGCAGGCTGCAAGCGACATGTTCCTGGGGTGGACAAAGTTTCGTGAACGTCACTATTACATCCGTCAGCTTCGCGACATGAAGGGTTCAGCCGTCGTCTCGTCAATGACACCTGCGGTTCTTTCGAGCTATGCCGGCGTCTGTGGTCGAACTCTGGCACGCGCCCACGCGCGGACCGGAGACCCGATAGCAATCAGTGCCTATCTGGGAGAGGGTGACACGTTCGATAAATCCATCGCGTCGTTCTCGAAGGACTATGCCGATCAGACCGAACGAGATCACGCGATACTCCGAGCCGCAATCGATTCGGGCAAGATCCAAGCAATCGAGGGCCGCTAAAGAGTTGCGTTAACTCGTGTGTGGAGATTGCAGGTCGGCGAGAACTGCTGCCGCTGCACGACGTCCGGAGAACAGTGCGCCTTGGATCGAAGCGGTATCGCGGTGGTCACCGCAGACGTATCGTCCTGCTCCTAAGCGCACGGAACGGCGGGGGTCGAGCGGAGGGAGTTGCAGTGGCTGCCCATGGGGGATGACGTCGACGCGGATGGTTTCCCATGAGCGCGAGTCGCGATGCCATGCAGCGAGTTGCTTGCGAACCTCCACCTCGAGTTGTGGACCAAGTGCAGGGGGACCGGGAATAGCGGCGACACAGAGAGTTTTGCCCGGAGGGGCGTAGCTCGGAGCAACGTCGCTCAGCACAGCGAGATTCTTCATAGGGCCCGATTGAGCGCCATCGAGCAGGATGTGCCGGTTGTGTATCGGCGACGCAGTTGAGTCGAACCAAATGGCGGCGACAGGACGTGAGCCGGGGTCGGGGAGTCCGAGGAGTTTGGAAGCGGTGGGACCTTGCGTTGCAACCACGACTGCCTTCGCAGTGAGTTCTTCGCCGCTTTCTAGTATCACCGACCGGTCTGTGATCTTTCGCACAACGGCGTTGCATCGAACGGAGTCGCTGTCGAGACCTGACAACATTTCCTTCGATAATGCGCCCATGCCCTCGGCGGGTACCGCGCTTTCACCAACCGCAAGCATGCGGAGAATGACTTCGAACCTGCGTGAGGAAACTTCAAGATCGGGATCGAGTTGAATTCCGGCGAAGAGAGGTTGAAAGAATCTCTCGATAATGCGAGTGGAAAATCCGAGGCTCTGCAACTTTGCCCGTGTCGATGAATCTTGACGCCGGAGAAGATCCGGAACAGAGCCACGGCGGACCGACGCGATCAATTTGAGGAGACGCAACTTGTCTGGGATTGAACCGATCGGTGCGAAAACTGTTGAAGGGAGATCTCGTGGGCTTCGGAGTGGATCGCCAACAGTGCAGAAATATCGCCCAGTCCAAATTGTGGCTCCGGGTTTGAACCTTCGCAGGTTGAACTGATCAAGGTTGAACCAGCGATACAACTCTGGGTAGGCAGTGAGCAGAATCTGAAAGCCACGATCAAGGATGAAGCCGTCGACGTGGTCGGAGCGAACTCGGCCGCCCACTTCGTCGGAGGCTTCAAGGAGTTGAACGCCAATACCGGCGGCAGTCAAGGTGCGGGCACAGGCCAATCCAGCCAGGCCAGCTCCAATGATTACGACGTCTTCGTTCACGCGTTGGAGGATACCGACTGCGAACTGCTGTCCCATTGATCGCAGGCGACCACAGCCACGATTGCAATGGTTCTACTCTTTCGTCATGCGAAGCTCTGGACCTCGTCCCCATGGCTGAACGGGATGAATCGGGCCGAAAGATTCTCGGCAAATCATCGTCAGGAAATTCTCCGGTTGTTGGTTCGACGAATGGTTTGCCGGCGCGTCGCGTGCTGGGCCAAAGCACGACAGGAGCAATTTCTTCCAACCAGGACTCCGTGGCTGATGGGCTCGGAGGGGGCCGGACCGGAGGAAACCCTCTTGCCGATCGCGACCGCCGCAAGCGAAGCCCGAGGATCAAGACTCTCGTTCTCATCGCGATTGGATTGCTGGTACTCGTGCCCGTTGGTTCCTTTGTTTTCGGTTGGCTGCAGTTTTCGAAGATCCCCACTGTCAATGTTTCAGCTGTGTTATCGCCGCGTGGGTCACGATCGGGAACCAACTACCTCATCGTCGGTACGGATTCGCGAGCTGGTATCGATGTCAGTGATCCCAACTCGGGAGCTTTTCTGTCTGGGGAAGTCTCAGGTTCGCGGACAGACACGATCATGGTTCTCCACGTTGATGGACCAACGACACAGTTGACATCAATCCCTCGTGACCTCTGGGTGACTGATCCAGCGACCGGTGAGAAAGGTCGTATCAATTCGACCTTCGCTTCCGGACCGTCGAACCTGATTCTGGCGGTCGAAGCGCTCGGAATTCCGGTGGATCAGTACCTAGAAATCAATTTTGTGAGTTTCGGGCGACTTGTCGATGCAGTCGGAGGGATCACGATCGATTTCCCGTACCCGGCCGTTGACAATCAATCAGGGCTTTCCATTGCGAACGCTGGACCGAATCGCCTCAACGGTACTGAGGCGCTGGCCTATGTTCGAAGTCGGTATTACACCGAGTTGGTCAATGGAAAGCCTCGTGTCGATGGCACCGCCGATATCGGACGCAACGACCGTCAGCGAGTTTTCCTCACTTCCCTTCTACGAGAGGTCTCCGGAGAGCGCAACCCGTTTCAACTGTTTTCTCTTCCTGGTTCCCTCGGCGCCGGCATGAAGCGCGGGTCGACGTTCTCGTACTTCGATGCGATCGATCTGGCATGGACGATGAAGGACGCGTCACCGGAAGCAGTTGTGATCCCGGTGACGCCACGCCGGACATCTGGCGGGGCCGATGTGTTAGATCTGCAATCCGATGCACGGAACGTCATTAACGGACTTGCAGCGTAAGAAGGCAGCTCAGTCTGAGACTATGAGCAGCACATGATCGGGCTTTGTTGCCGCTGATTCGAATACCTCGAAGGCGTTCTCAACAACTGCGACTAGCTCAGGATGCTTACGAAATTTTCGCGGGTCAAGCGTTCGCAGTCTGTCGAGGGCGCCAGTGACGTCTTCGAGATCAAGCCAACCTTTATGACCCCAACCAAATCGAACAAGAAGGCGATCAAGGGCTGCGGGACTGAGATGTCGTTCCGCAAGGGTCAGAAGTTCACGCCCGCGTGCAAGACGCCGAGCTTCGGTTGCATGCCACCCAAGATGTGGGAGTCCGCGACGCAGCGCGTCAGGTTCTTGAATCGACCGAGTGGGCGTAAGCCACGGAGCCATAAGAACTCGATACCAATCGACAAGATGAGTGTCCTCACATGCGCGGTACCAATCCCCGGGCGAGGAAACCACAAGCGCCGCCAGGTAGGAATGGACGTCGGAATCGACACCATCCCAGAGTTGGACTGCCCGATCACGAACTGCGACAAGGCCGTCTGGCCCCAGAAGCCGCTCTTCGAAATCGTGGTGGAAGGCGATGGAGTCGAGCATCCATGACTGGCTGGTGACTGCCAAGGTTCCCACTCCTTCTTCCCTCAAGAGGCAGCCATTTTCGCGGTGAGGAGGCGTGGTGGCGCGGATACTCAGCAGGGAGACCCGAGTTGCTCAACAAGAGATTCGAGAACCGGTTGAATCGACGGCGTCGGCTCGGCCTCGATGGATTCCATCTCGCAGAAAACATCCGTGCCATAGGCCCGACCCTGAAGCGTCATGAGCACAGAGCATGAGGGCCCGCCTTCAAATCGGACGATGACTTCGAGGAGTCCGAGGTGGCGGTCGACGTGCCCTATGCCACCAAGTGTCGACGCGGCATCGAGGAGGCGCTGGTAGGCCTCGTCTGGTGGTGCCTCAATCCAAATGGTGTCGCCATCGTGTGTAGAGACGAGTGGCGGTGGCGCCGAAGGTGACGTCGACGGTGAGTGAGGCTCCGCTGGGTCTGCCGATTGTGGAACAAGGGCGTCGGGTGACGTCTGTATCGAAGCGAGAACAACTGAGTAGGCCTCAGTTAGGAGGGAAGGGTCGACGCTGGTAGTTGCTTGGCTCGCGCGTGAAGCGGCGAGATCCGGGTGATGTTCCCGCATGAGAGCGCGAAAGACGTTTTTGACCTCTCTCTCCGAATCCCCAACTGCGACTCCGAGCACTCGGCATGCATCGTTGAGTTCCAACGATCAGGACGCCGACCGTGGATCGGAAAAGAAGGACTCGAGCAGAGTTGCAAAACGTGCAGGGTCGAGAACGCCAGTGAGCTCGCGGGCTGAATGCATCGACAACTGAGCGACGCCAACATCGACGGTAGTGATGCCGAGACGGGCCGCCGTGACGGGGCCGATCGTGGAACCGCAGGGCATGTCGTTACGCGAAACGAACGTTTGCATGGGAATGTCGATGTCTCGGGCGATTGAGAGCAGATGCGCGGCGCCTGGTGAATCGGTTCCGTAGCGAGCATCAGCGTTCCACTTGAGTACTGGACCGCCATCGATGCGAACGGGATGATCGGGCTCGTGGCGCTCGGGCCAATTGGGATGGGTTGCGTGGGCACCGTCGGCAGAAATGCATATCGAAGACGCCAAGGCGCCAAACCATTGGTCACGATTGCAATCTCCGGCGAGAGCGATTCGTTCAAGGACGGTTGGCAGGAGTTGGCCCGCCGCACCGCTCGAGGACTGGCTGCCAACCTCTTCGTGATCAAACAGGCAAAGCACGGGAACGAAAGGCGAGTCGGGAGACGAATTCAATAGGGCGATAATTCCCGCGTGGCAGGAGAGGAGGTTGTCGATCCGGGCCGACGCGAAGAGTGATTCGTCCACTCCGAGAACCGCTGGTGCGGTGAGGTCGTGGGTCATGAGATCCCAAGAGAGGAGTTCGTCGACTGGAACACCGATCCGCTCGCTGAGCCACGCTCGAAATTCAGGAGCGCTTTGCCCGGCGGAACTCCAAACGGGCTGAAGGTGGCGCTGAGGATCGAGTCGCAACCCTTCGGTCATGATCGAACGGTCGAGGTGAATCGCAAGCTGGGGGACGCGAAGGAGTGGTTCGTCGCAGCGGAACAGAACGGTTGTGGTGGGGCCCGTCTTTGATCCGACCGAGATTCGTCCTGATAGGCCAAGGTCTCTATCCAGCCAAGAATTGAGCAGAGCGCCGCCATAGATCTCGACACCGAGTTGTGCCATGCCGGCCGAATGGTGATCGGGACGTGGTCGGACCCGAAGGTTGGGCGAGTCAGTGTGGGCACCGATCAAACGAAAGCCAGCGCTTGGACGGTGGGCTCCGGCAGTCGACCACGCGACAAGGGCACCGCCTCGCTGCAGGTACCACGAACCCGGAGTGCTCGGCCACGCATCGGCTTCGTTGACAGGGCGAAAGCCTGCCTCGGAAAGCCGGCGTGAGGCCTCTGAAACTGCGTGGTACGGCGAAGGTGAGGCCGACAGAAAGTCGGCGAGGTCATCGAGATGGCGACGAGGGCTGGAGTCCGGGCGTTCCACAGCATGTGACCCTACCGGTGGGGCTGGGGCCTCGTCCTGCTGCTGATCTGCACTCGGCCGGCCGGGCTGATGGTCTCGGGCTCTTGCCGTGTACGATTCACTTTCCGCTCAAGGGCCAGCGTCGTCCCGATTGTGAGCGTGTCATCCCCCCAGGTTCCGCCTCCCCGAGGCAGATCTGCCGATTCACGCAACGCAGGAAGACGTATGTACCCAATTAGCCCGTCCGGGCTCCCCAGCGCACAGGGTCTCTACGACCCCCGTTTCGAACATGACGCCTGTGGCGTCAACTTCGTCGTCCACATGAAGGGCGAGCGCAGCCACCAGATCGTGCGTCATGGACTTGGTGCGCTTTGCAACATGGATCACCGTGGTGCGGCTGGTGCCGAGGTGAACACCGGCGACGGTGCAGGCATCCTCATCCAGATTCCCGACGCGTTCTTCCGAGCGGTTCTGCCGTTCGACCTCCCGGAGGAAGGTCACTACGCCACAGGTTTGGCGTTCCTTCCCTCCGAAGCAGCAGATGCATCTGTTGCTCGCGATTCCATCGAGCGGATCTTCACCGAAGAGGGTCTGACGATTCTTGGCTGGCGTGAAGTGCCAGTGGACGACTCAATGATCGGTTCGATGGCCAAGAGCGTCGAACCTTTGTTCTTTCAGCCGTTTGTCGTCGGAGCGGGTCTCGATGGCCTCGCTCTCGACCGTCGGGTGTACTTGGCTCGTAAGCGTTCCGAAATTGAACTCGGAACCGTTGCAGAAGGTGGTGTGTACTTCCCTTCGCTGTCGAGTCGCACGTTCATCTACAAGGGCATGCTCACCACCACACAACTCGGCCAGTTCTTTACCGATCTCAGCGATCCGCGTGTCGAATCGTCTCTTGCTCTCGTTCACTCTCGGTTCTCGACGAATACGTTCCCGTCGTGGCCCTTGGCTCATCCATTCCGATTCATTGCGCATAACGGAGAAATCAATACCGTCCAAGGCAATCGAAATTGGATGCGGGCTCGTGAAGCTCTGCTCGGCTCTGATCTTCTTCCTGGTGACCTTGATCGAATCTTCCCGATCTGTTCGCCTGGTGCTTCAGATTCCGCAACGTTCGACGAGGTCCTTGAACTGCTCCATATGGGCGGCTACGAACTGCCGCACGCGGTTTTGATGATGGTTCCCGAGGCTTGGGAGCATCAGCCTTCAATGCCGAGAGCAAAGCGCGATTTCTACCGCTACCACGCGTCACTCATGGAGCCTTGGGACGGGCCCGCATCAATTGCCTTTACCGACGGCACCGTGATCGGTGCAGTGCTTGATCGGAACGGACTGCGTCCATCTCGCTATTGGGTAACGGCCGACGATCTGGTGATCATGGCTTCAGAGGTCGGAGTCATCGACATCGATCCGGCACGAGTTGTGCAAAAAGGCCGTCTTCGTCCCGGGCGGATGTTCCTTGTCGACACGGCACAAGGCCGAATCATCGACGACGAAGAGATCAAGGGTCAGCTCGCCGAACAACATCCCTACGGAGAATGGTTGGCAGCGAACCAAATCGAACTCCAGTCGCTTGCATCGCAGCCTCATACGTTGATTGCTCACGACGCAGTAGTGAAGCGGCAGCAGTTGTTCGGTTATACCAATGAAGAGATGAAGCTCATCCTTGAGCCAATGGCGAAGAACGGGCTTGAACCAATCGGTTCTATGGGAACCGATACTCCTATCGCCGTGCTGTCCTCGCGCTCTCGATTGTTGTTCGACTATTTCGCTCAACTCTTTGCGCAGGTTACGAATCCGCCGCTCGATGCAATCCGTGAAGAACTCGTTACCGCTGTGAGCGGAACGATTGGACCCGAGGGGAACCTGCTCAATCCGCAGGCGTCATCGTGTCGTCAGATTGTTATTGAACGTCCAATCCTCGACAACGACGAACTGCGCACGCTGGTTCACATCGCCGATCATGAAGGCGCATCCGACTTCCGAACTGTCGTCATACCTTGCCTGTATCCGGTTTCCGCTGGGGGAGAGGGTCTGGCGAAAGCGCTTAAAAATGTTCGTCGGCTTGCGTCCGATGCGATTGAGGCTGGCGCAACCATGCTTGTCCTTTCCGATCGCGGTGCCGATGTCGAGATGGCACCGATTCCCTCGCTGCTGTTTACAAGTGCGGTTCATCACCATCTCATCCGCGAAAAGACGCGTACTCGTGTTGGGTTGATCGTCGAGGCCGGAGACGCTCGAGAGGTTCATCACATGTGCCTCCTGATCGGGTATGGCGCTGCAGCCGTCAACCCGTACCTTGCGTTCGAGACGATCGAAGATCTCATTGCTGAAGATCGCACAGCAATGCACGATCCAATCAAGGCGATTGGGAACTACATCAAGTCTTCGAGCAAGGGCGTACTGAAGGTCATGTCCAAAATGGGCATCTCCACAGTTGCGTCCTACACCGGTGCACAGATTTTCGAGGCGGTTGGTCTCTCCCACGATCTTGTAGACGAATACTTCACTGGCACAGTGAGTCGTCTTGGCGGCATTGGGCTCGATGAGATCGCTGCCGAGGTTGCGATGCGTCATCGCCTGGCGAATCCTGAGAACCCGACCCAGCGTGCTCATCGTTCTCTCGAGGTCGGCGGCGAGTATCAGTGGCGCCGTGAAGGGGA
>CAIKHC010000077.1 GCA_903827085.1 uncultured Candidatus Nemicrothrix sp.
ACTATCTGCAAGATTCATCAAGGGGATCAGTTTGGGAAGAGGTCATCATCCACCTGCCCCAATATGTTCGACTTGTATGCCTTTCGGCAACGGTCTCGAACGCTGATGAACTAGGGGAGTGGATCTCCTCTGTTCGGGGTCCAACCGAAGTCGTCGTCGAAACGAAACGACCAGTTGAACTCGATAATTGGTATCTCGTCGCTGATCGGCTTGACGACGGTCTCGCCCTGATTCCGACTCTCAGCGAGGGCAAACCAGATCGGCGAGGTCAGCAGTACGACATCGACCCACGGGATCGAGGCAAGGGCGGCCGACGTCGATACTCAACGCCAGGACGCGTAGAGGTTGTCGAATTACTCGCCGAGCGATCGATGCTCCCAGCAATCTTCTTTGTGTTCAGCCGGAATGGATGCGACGAGGCGGTGACTTCCTGCACCCGAGCGGGACTTAGCTATACGACTCCCGAGGAACGCGCTCGTATTCGACAGATCGCCGAGTCTCATGTCGAGGAGCTCACAGATGAGGATCTACGGGTCCTCGACTACGGCCGATGGCTCGACTCGCTTGAGAGGGGTATTTCCAGCCATCACGCTGGGCTCGTTCCTCCCTTCAAAGAAGCCGTTGAACAGTGCTTCGTTGAGGGACTCGTGCGGATCGTTTTCGCAACCGAGACACTTGCTTTAGGCATCAACATGCCCGCAAGGACAGTGGTAATCGACAAGCTGACGAAGTTCACCGGAGACGGCCACGAGTTTCTCACTCCATCGCAATACACCCAGTTGACTGGTCGAGCCGGTCGGCGCGGTATTGATAACCACGGCAACGCAATTGTTTTGTGGTCGCCCTTTGTGACCTTTGAAGAAGTTGCGAACCTCGCAGCGAGTCGAAGCTTTCGGCTCACGAGTTCCTTTCGTCCCACTTACAACATGGCAGCGAACCTCGTTCGCCGTTATGACGCTGGCGAAGCACATCGATTACTGGGCAATAGTTTCGCCCAGTATCAAGCCGATGCTGACGTTGCGCGACAAGAGCATCGCATCGAAGCTCAGTCTCAAAAGCTGATGCGTCTACGTGAAGACGCGGCCTGTGAGCTGGGAGATGTCCTGAATTACAAAGCCGCACTGGACGCAGAACGCGGAGTGCGCTCGGTTCGGGGCGGTGGTTCGCATGTTGAGCGAGCTCTCGGTTCACTCAAACCTGGCGACATTCTCTGGATCGAAGGAAGCGGTGGGCACGATCGAGTCGTTGTGCTGTCGGTTTCCAATCGTAAAAGCGGCTCTGTTCGAGTCAAAGTCCTGAACGCGAGACGCAATGTTGTGCAACTTGGTTCCAAGGATTTCGACGATGAGCCAACCGTCGTTGCGCACATTGAACTGCCCGTTCCATTCACGCCGATGAAACCAAAGTTTCAGAAGGCCGTCTCGCTAGAACTCGATCGCATCGTGAAGCGACTGCCCTCCCGTGATGACGCCGGCCATGACCTCGGGCAAAGCAACCGCAACTCGGTGGAAGGCCACCCAGTCCATCGGTGCCCCGACCGCGATAGTCATCTCCGAGCACTACGAGACGCCGAACGCGTTCGCCGAGAGATCGAAGGCCTCGAAAAGCAGATCCGCACACGCACCGGATCGCTTGTTGAGCATTTCGATCGAATTCTTCAGATGCTTGAACAATGGGGCCACTTGGACGGTTGGAGTCTGACCGAACGGGGCGAGCGACTCGTGCGGATCTACCACGAGTCCGATCTGGCCATCGCCGAAGCACTCGAGGAGCAACTGTTCGATGACCTCTCGGCATCAGAACTCGCGGGTCTTGCGAGCTCATTTGTCTACGAGTCGCGCGCCTCTGGTCCCGATCTTTCTCCCTGGTTCCCCAGACGCGACATCGAGCAACGCTCTCACCAATTAGAAGCTCTCACAAGGTCCATCGGACGCGATGAAAGTACTCTTGGGCTCTCCGTCACACGAAGTCCCGATGCAGGCTTCTTTGCTCTCGCTCATGCCTGGGCAGCGGGAGACGATCTTGATCACCTACTCGGTGACGACGACATGCCCGGCGGCGATTTTGTACGAACCATCAAGCAACTCGTCGATTTACTCCGACAGGTTTCTGAGACCGATGCAGCGTGTGCGAGTACCGCATCAGAGGCTGCCGATGCTCTCCATCGAGGTGTCGTCGCAGTTTCGGGTCGCGGCCGAATCGGCGAAGGGGAGCCTGATGCTGAGAGTGAACCCACAGCAAGCGAACCGAAATGACAATCAAAAAGGGCAGCGATTACGGCCAGCTTCAGCCCTTGCCGGAGGGTGCACCGATCGCTCATTCGGATGCCGAACTCCGAACTTTGATTATTGCGCAACGACTTGCTGAGAACACCAACATCACGGTTGGTCTCCTAGGTGGGGATCTTTGTAAAACCTTGGGCGGTTCCGGAGCGATGAGCAGGCTCAGCGAACCAGAAGCGCTCACAGTCCCTGTCGACCTGGTTATCGCGACTATTGACGGCGTCGAGTTTCCATTCGTCGCACATCTTGTTGCGGGAAAACTCTTCGGCTCGAACTTCGCAGCGGTAATGAATTCACAGTGGATCGGTAGTCGTGATCTTGGCCCTCGGTCTCACCCGGGGGACGGTTTCCTTGACATCACCACTGGATCGCTTGGCTGGCGGCAACGGCGAGCAGCGGAGCGGCGGTCGGCCACTGGCACTCATTTGCCGCACCCATCGTTGATCTATCGCCGCGTTCGTTCAGAGACACTGTCGTTCGATCGTCGCGTCTCGATATGCATCGATGGGGATCTTCACGTGAAGGGTCGAACCGTGTCGCTTCGCATCGAACCTGACGCGTTCTACGTCGTCGTTTGACCCTCCACAGCAAGCCAACCCCCATGTAGCGTGAGTACATGGACGCACATGAAGCGAAGCAACGGGCTGCAGATTCCATCGATGCACATCGGAGCCTCCTGCTCGAGGTCTCCCATTCGATTCATGCTCATCCGGAAGAGAACTACGCAGAGCATCATGCACACGGGGTTCTCACTGGCGCCCTTGAAAATCTTGGTTTCGATGTCAATCGGGGCGCATACGGGATGCCAACAGCGTTCGAGGCAACAACCGGATCCCGTGGTCCGACCATCGCGGTGTTCTGCGAATACGATGCACTCCCAGGCATCGGACACGCATGCGGGCACAACATCATCGCGGCTGCTGGCCTCGGCGCTGCGCTCGGCGCAGCCGTCGTGGCAGAGGAGTTGAACGGCCGGCTTGTCGTTCTTGGATCGCCCGCCGAGGAAGGTGGCGGCGGAAAGGTATTCATGATCGATCGGGGCGCTCTCGCCGGTGTCGATGCGGCGATGATGATTCATCCCGCCGATGTCGATCTCCGATGGATGACCACAATCGCTGTGCAGCAACTTCGCGTGACGTGGCATGGTCAATCTGCTCATGCTGCTGCGTACCCTTGGGACGGCCGCAATGCTCTTGATGCCGCGGTGCTCGGCTACATGAACGTTGCTGCTCTCCGTCAACACATTCGCCCGGAAGAGCGTATCCACGGCGTCTTCACCAACGGGGGAGACAAGCCCAACATCGTTCCGGCCACCGCCGCCATGCATTGGTTCATCCGAGCGGCAGACCTCTCACGACTCGAAGCGCTCAAACCGCGGGTGCTCGCGGCGCTCACCGCTGGCGGTGACGCAACCGGCTGCTCGGTCGAGGTCGAATGGATCGACCCGGCCTACGCCGACCTCCTCCGAAATGACGCCTTCGAGTCGTTGTATGCGGCCAACAGTGCGTCCCTCGGGCGCGCGGTTCAAGAACCTGGTCCCCAAGGCGCGGTCGTCGGTTCCACCGACATGGGCAATGTGAGCCATGTCGTGCCCTCCATTCACCCCATGGTTGCGGTAGCCCCAAGTGGCGTCGGAATCCACACGCCAGGGTTCGCAGAGTTCGCCGCTTCACCGACCGGAGATGCCGGCGTTATCGATGGCGCCAAAGCCATGGCCATGACAATCATCGACTTATGGTCCAGCACCGATTCGTTGGAATCGATTGGCAGTGATTTCCACGCCGCAAAGCGGTGACCGACAACCAGCAGGCCATCCGCGGCGACAGGCAATAGAGGCCATACAGTCGCTCGCCGTGAGCGTCTACGTTGCAGAAGAGTTCAGCCCCGAAGAGGCAGATGTTCTTCGTCGCTATTTTACGAATCTCTATGGGCCTGTTTTTGCACTCGTCAATCTGCCCGAGGTCGTCAAAGGCGCTCTGTTCGCTCGATACTCCCGGTCGCCGAAAAGCCTCCGCCGGCTCTTCCTCGATGAGTTTGTGGGCGAACTCGACATCAGCGGCGACGATTCCATCGATGCCACCATCGGATTACGCCGGGCCGAAGAGCTTTACGACAAAGTCTTCTTTGAATATGGCGATGATTCTGTAGCGCAGCTTGGCGGCGTCCACTTAGCGTGCGAGCAGGCCTCGAATCTTCTCACCAAGGTCCTCGAGTGGGGTCGTCTGATGGCCTATCTCGAGCAGTCGACGAGATACATCTCCTACGACGCTCGAATCGGCGGCCGCTACCGCTTCTACCGCCCACCCGAGGTGCTGCAGTCGACTCTCGGCACCCGCTATGTGGGCGATATGGATCGAATTTTTGATACCTATGCCGAACTCCTTCCCATCGTGGTCGACGACATCAAGGAGCGGATCCCCAAAAATCCCTCCGACAGCGATTTCGTCTACCGCCAGGCAATTCGGGCAAAGGCATTCGATTCCATCCGCGGCCTACTTCCTGCATCATCGTTGTCGAATGTCGGCATCTATGGCACCGGTCAGGGCTACGAAATGCTGTTGCTTCGCATGCGGGCCCATCCATTGCCCGAAGCTCGGACCTACGCCGACCTCATGCTCACCGAACTTCGTAAAGTTGTTCCTTCGTTCCTGAAGCGTGTCGACCTTGACGACAGGGGAGTCGCCTGGAGCGACTACATGACCAATAGCCGTTCGGCGATGGAAGACGTCGCCGGCCGACTTTTTTCTGGTGTCGACGACATCGAACCAGCTCCAGTTGTGGCCTTGGTCGATTTCGACCCCGACGCAGAAATCAAACTCGTAACGGCTGCCCTCTATCCGCATCTGTCCCTGCCGGAACGTCAGATCGAAGATCGCGTTCGAACCATGTCAGTCGAGGAACGAGTCGCTGTCCTCAACGCCTACGAAGGCGAGCGCGACAATCGACGCCATAAGCCCGGACGAGCCCTCGAACGTCCGTCCTACCGCTTCGATATCCTCGCCGATTACGGGGCGTTCCGCGATCTCCAGCGCCATCGCATGCTCACTATCGATTGGCAGAAGCTCACACCGTTGCATGGCTATACGCGCCCGGCAGCGGTTGACGACGCCGGAGTTACGGCAACCTTCGACGAGGCAATGGAACGTTCCGCTTCGCTCTACGAGGCGCTTGAAGAGCGATTCCCGGCCGAGTCTTCCTACGCCGTGTCGCTGGCCTACCGAGTGCGATTCTCGATGGATATGAATGCTCGCGAAGCGATGCATCTGATCGAGCTCCGAACCACACCGCAGGGCCACCCGGCCTACCGCATCGTGGGCCAAGAGATGCACCGATTGATCGCAGAACAGGCCGGACACCATGCCATCGCCGCGATGATGCGTTTTGTGGACCACAGCGCTGAGCCCGAACTTGAGCGCCTCCAGGCCGAACGGCGGGCGGAAAGTCGACGTTTGGGGTCCTGACCTCACGTGTCGTTTGTCACCTTTCTGGATGACTAACCCGAAAGGCACCAATTTCACCCGCGACTGTGCCTATCATCCGCGGCACGAATTACCCCGGCCACCCACGGTGGCCCTGACCTGAGGACTCCATGGCTGACGATCCCATCGACGAGGAATTCGACGAGGAAGAAATCGACGTCGATATCGAGGGAGAAGACCTCGAGGGCGAACTCGTTGAAGACCTCGAAGAAGTACTTGCTGACGATGTCGTTCTTGATGATGACGACGAGGACGAAGCGGCAGCCGATGCTGCACTCGCCGCTCGGCCCAAGCGCGAAGACGAAGAAGAGGAAGAAGAGGATCTCAACCCTGACGATGTCGAAGCAGACCTCGACGCGATCCTCAAGGACCGAATTGCCGCCGCCGATGACGACGAAGAAGAAGACGAAGAGGTCGTGCCTGAGCCGCGTGCGCCCGCCGACATTGCCGAGGGTGTAACGCCGAAGAAGGCGAACGAATTCATGTGCACCGGTTGCTTCCTGCTGGTCAATCGCGGTCAGTTTGGTGCGCCCGGATCAATGCATTGCCCGGTCGGTGAAGCAGCCTGTCCCGCAATTGATCACATCGAATCTGGAGCTCTCGATCGTCAGGTGAAGGCTGCGGCCAAGAGGCAGGCAGCCAAGGCGCCAACGAAGGCGCCAACGAAGGCTCCCGCAAAACCCGCAAAAGCACCAGCGAAGACTCCTGCCAAAGCTCAAGCAAAGCCCGCGGTAAAAGCACCGGCGAAGGCCGTAGCGAAAGCACCGGCCAAAGCTGCAGCAAAGAAAGCTCCGGCCAAAAAGGCCCCGGCGAAGAAAACGCCCGCCAAAAAGGCGAAGCGCTGACGTGGCCTCCTCGGCGAGCGACTCCGCCGTCGATCCGGTTGAGCAGCTACTCAACCTCTTTCTTTACGCGCCTATCGGACTCCTTTCGAAGGGATCCGAAGCTCTTCCTGATCTGGTCCAACGTGGACGCACGCAATCTTCCAACGCTCGGGTTATCGGTCAGTTCGCGTTGAGTGCGACCAATACAAAGGCGCGTCAATCTCTCTCCGATGCAGAAGCGCACCTCCAAGCATTTCTCAGGATCGTCACGGAGTCGTCTCGTCCCTCTCCGGCAAAAACTGAATCAAAGGCTGCATCGAGTACACCCAAAAAGAGGGCAACCCCGAAAGCACCTGTCAATAGCGGCGTCGACGATCTCATTGAGAACTACGACAACCTCACCGCCGCACAGATCCTTCCGTTACTTGCACCTTTGGTCGCAAAACAGTTGGACCGCGTCGAGTCCTACGAACAATCTCAGCGTGCACGCAAGACCGTTTTGAATCGTCTTCGTCAGTTGCGGAGCTAGCAATGTTGGCCATCGCTCGCCCCGCAGGTGATGGCGATGTTCAGGATCTTGCTCAGCTACTCGCCGAGGCAGGAGCAGAGATGTCTTCACAGCGTGGGGGAGCCGCGCTCTTGGCCTCCCACGAGCGTGCATCATCGGCGGTCGACGCAGTGCTCTCTGCCCTTAACGATGTCGACACCATGGTCTGGTGCGGCGTTTGGGAAGGTGCAGTCGTCGGATACTCGATCGCCCGTATCTCACACGAAGCTGACACAGCGATTGTCACCATTACCGACCTCTACACAACACCTGAGGCCCGGGACGTCGGCATCGGCGAAGTGCTGCTCGAAACAGCGATCGCTTGGGCAATTGGCATCGATGCAGTAGCCATCGATGCTCATGCGCTACCAGGAGCGCGTGAGTCGAAGAATCTTTTTGAGCGCCTCGGGCTCACTGCACGTCTCATCACTGTGCGTCGAGATTTGCGATGACGCAGCGCTAACGATTCAGCGGCCCTTCCACTGCGGAGCACGCTTTTCGATGAACGCAGTGAGGCCTTCGGTGGTGTCCTCTGATGAGAGCACTCGACCAAATGCTGCGGCGGTGTTTTTGTTGATGGTGACGAGCAGGTCCTCTGACGAACTGTCCTGGTTCCCCGCCGGCTCCCCCGGCT
>CAIKHC010000078.1 GCA_903827085.1 uncultured Candidatus Nemicrothrix sp.
AGTTATCGGCGAGTCGTCGTGGAAGATTTTTGTGTTGTCGTCGTTCGCAACGGAACGCCACAGTTCGTTATCGCCCAAGCTTCGACTGCTTGTCCTGCAGTCGTCACCTCGTCGACGAGTTCTTGCCGTTCTGCGAGTGCTGCAACGAGGGCTGCCTTTTTGTCAATGGGCGATGCTTGGACTGCATCGGCAAGTTCTGCGACGAATGACGCCAAGACCGTCAGCTGGGCTTGGATATCTGATGGGGCTACCGAGGTTGCGCGTTTGAGTTCGGCAACCTGTGGCCCCAGCGTCGTTGGGTCGAGTGTCACGAGGGAACTTGAGAGGGATGTCACCGCGCCGAGTTGCGTGCACAACTTCTCGACGGTACGAGTCTGCGGTTTCTCAAACACCAGCCATACACCTGCGCCCGCAACAGCGAGGACAACAAGCGCAATGATGACAAGCACCGCTCGAGGACGGGGCCGGGGCGAAGGCATCGATTCAGATGGTCGCAGCGGAAGCGAGCGAGCGGAGTTCCGCTGTGGCGTGTTCAAAACCTTGGGGGTCTCGGAACATTGCACTGCCAACGACGAAACGATTGGCGCCAGCAGAAGCGGCCGCCGCAATGGTCGACGGGGCGATGCCGCCATCGATCTCAACGTCGATGTCGAGCCCTCGTTCAGCAATGATCTCGCGAAGACGACGCATCTTGGATTCAACCGACGCGATGTACGACTGTCCGCCGAAACCCGGATTCACCGACATCACAAGCACAAGACCGACAAGGTCAAGAACTTCGATGATCGACTCGAGTGGGGTGGCGGGGTTGATGACAACGGCTGGAGTGGCACCGAGCTCGCGGATGCGACCAAGTGTGCGGTGGAGATGCAGACATGCTTCTTGGTGCACCATCACTGTGCTGCAACCAGCATCGACCATGGCATCGAGAATCCACGTCGGTTCGGTGACCATGAGATGCGCTTCGAACGGGATCGTCAGTAGGGGACGAATGGATGCGATGACTTCTGCGCCGAATGACAAATTGGGAACGAAGTTGCCGTCCATGACATCCCAGTGGATGAGGTCGGCTCCGGCCTTCTCGAGTTCGACACATACCTCACCGAGGCGTGAGTAGTCGGCGGTGAGCACCGATGGTGAGATTTCGATGGGCCGTGGTGTTGAAGGAGTCGACATGGCGAACTTTCTTCGAGTTGATCGTTAGGGCGACGATACCCGCCTACGCTGCATAGGTGACCGACCTTTCTGGTTCTGATCGACCCATCAACCGAATGTCCGATCGTTCTGTGGTCGTCGACGTCGAGCGTTTAGTCGCTGGCGGCGTGGGGTTATCCCGACGAGATGATGGACGCGTCGTTCTTGTCGACGGTGGCTTGCCTGGCGAGCGCCTCGAGGTCTCAGTCATCGAGCGGCGGGGGAGCGAACACGGACGAATTATCAGGGTCGTTACTCCTTCGTTGGGTCGGATTGAACCCGAATGTCCCCATGTCATCGAAGGCTGCGGCGGCTGTGATCTTGCCCATTTGCGCCACGATGCTCAGTTGGTAGCGAAGGTCGACATCGTTTCTGATGCACTTCGTCGACTCGGCCGATGGAAAGAACCTCAGGTTCGCGTCGGTGCGACG
>CAIKHC010000079.1 GCA_903827085.1 uncultured Candidatus Nemicrothrix sp.
ATGCACCAGCGGGACGCTGCGAAAGTCCGCACAAGAACGGCACCGTGAAGAACGGCAGTACGACGAGCACGATGTAAAAGATCCGTGTCCGCTTGTCTCCAAGACGAACTGCGAGCGTGCGCTTGCCCGCTTCGGTGTCACCCGGGATATCGCGGAGGTTATTCACCACGAGTAACGCCGTTGCGAAGAGACCAACCGGTATCGAAACGAGAAGAGTGAGCGGCGTAACTCGTTCGATCTGCACAAATGCCGAACCGGTCGTTGCCACAATTCCAAAGAACACGAACACAAACACTTCGCCCAAACCGGCATAGCCGTAGGGACGAGGGCCTCCGGTATAGAACCACGCCGCAGCGATTGCCACGAGGCCAACGGCGATCAACCACCAGCTCGTGGCCGCAGCGAGACCGAGACCAGCGACTGCAGCGACACCGAAGGAGAGGAACGCCGCGCGCTTTACGGCACCGGGACTCTTACGTCCTGATCCTGTGAGTCGCATCGGTCCAACACGGTCAGCATCGGTTCCGCGAATTCCATCGGAATAGTCGTTGGCATAATTCACGCCAATTTGCAGCGCGAGCGACACCACGAGAGCAGCGGCGAAACGCCAGATGACGAGGCCCTTCAGCGCATTCGTATCGCCATTCATGCCTGCCGCAGCGGCAGTTCCGACAAGCACGGGCACAAGAGCCGCAGGCAGAGTTCGGGGTCGGGCTCCAGCAATCCAGTCCTTCATAAGCGGTAAGTGTGGTCGGTGGAGGCCAATCCCGCCGAATCTGAGGCCTAGCCTCAACCCGATGCAGGAATTAGTGGCGATCGCCCAAACCGGCCAGGGCTTTGTCGAGACCCTCTCAACGATCTGGGAACGCGGCGACGCAGCGATGCCCCTCGACCCTCGCCTCCCCGATGCGGCCCGAGATTCGCTCATTGCTGCGCTCGCCCCCACTCGCATCATCGAGGACAACGGGACCGAACAGCGTCTCAACGGCCGTCAGGTCGACGCTGGCGATGCTCTCGTGATCGCCACCTCCGGAAGCACCGGAACGCCAAAGGGCGTTGTTCACACACACGCATCGCTTGAGGCATCAGCACGATCAACATCCACTGCACTCGGCGTCGATGCTTCAAGTGATCAGTGGTTGTGTTGCCTTCCACTCACACATATCGCCGGTCTCGCCATCGTGGTTCGCTCGCGAACATTTCACATTCCACTCGTGGTTCACGATCGATTTGACAGTCAGGCGGTAGAGACCGCGGCCCGAGAAGGAGCAACACTTACCTCGCTTGTTCCAACCACACTCGCCCGTGTTGATCCGAGTCTTTTCCGTCGCATCATTGTTGGCGGTCAAGCAGCGCCTGAAAACCTTCCCGGCAATTGCCGAGCGAGTTACGGCATGACGGAAACCGGCAGCGCCGTGGTGTTCGATGGCGACATCCTCCCCGGTGTCGAACTTCGCATCGTTGACGGTGAAATCCAAGTACGCGGCGGCATGTTGTTGCGTTGCTATCGGGACGGCACCGACCCCCGGACAAAGGATGGCTGGTTCCCCACCAACGATGCCGGCGAAATTGTCGACGGTCGCCTCGTTGTGCACGGCCGTCGCGGTGACCTCATTATTTCTGGCGGCGAGAAGATTTGGCCCGCACCAGTTGAAGAATCAATTTCCGCACTGCCATCGGTCAACGAAGTAGCCATCGTCGGAAGACCTGACAACGAATGGGGCACTATCGTCACCGCCGTCGTGGTGGCAGCCGACTCATCAGCACCGCCCACGCTCGAAGAACTCAGAGACCACGTGAAACAGACGCTTCCTGCATACTGTGCGCCACGACGCATTGAATTTCTCGATGCCCTTCCACGCACTTCGCTCGGAAAAGTCGAACGTAAATCGCTCTAGAAACGCTTGCAACAAAGGGGAACCCATGACTGAAACCGATGCACCGAGCCTTCTTGTCGAACGCGAAGGACCAGTACTCATCCTCACGATGAATCGACCGCATCGTCGAAACGCATTGGTACCCGACATGCTCGTGCGCTTCGCCGACGCATGGGATCTCGCCGATTCCGACGATTCCATTCGCTGCGTGATACTCACTGGTGCCGGCGATGTCGCCTATTGCGCTGGCGGCGATTTGAACGATGGCTGGATGTCAGGCGAAGTCACCGAAGAAGCAAAGCGAATTCAAGAGCGGCTCAAGGACGATCCAGGTGTGGTCGGCAAGGGCTTACTCCTCACCCATTGGTGTACGAAGCCGATCATCGCCGTCGTGAACGGCCAATGCATGGGTGGTGGTTGCGAAATGTTGCAGGCCACCGACATTCGCATTGCTGAGGAACACGCCACGTTCGGCGTTCCCGAGGTGAAGCGTGGACTCATCGCCGGCGCAGGTTCAACGATGCGATTGAAGCGACAGATCCCCTACGCCGTTGCCATGGACATGCTCATCACTGGTCGCGTGCTCGATGCCGAAGAAGCACTTCGCTGGGGACTCGTAAGCCACATCGCCCCCAGTGGCGCAGGAATGGCGAAGGCCCGTGAAATCGCCGACGTCATTTGCGCCAATGGTCCCCTCGCCGTCAAAGCAGCAAAGGCGTCGGCCATTGCAACCGGATGGCTTCCTGAAGCTGAAGCGCAGCCAATCGAGATCGGTTTCGTTTCACCAGTCATGCGCTCGGAAGATGCCAAAGAAGGCATGAAGGCATTCTCCGAAAAGCGCACCCCCAACTTTCAGGGCAAGTAACGAAGCTTCCCTTAGTTCAACTCTGAGGGAAGAGGACCGAAGCGTCCATCTTCACGATCGATTGCATCGATCATCGCCATATCGTCTTCGCTGATCGTGAAGTCGAACACATCGAAGTTCGACTGAATCCGCGACAACGTTGCCGATTTCGGAATAGTGACGATCCCGTGTTGGATCTCCCATCGCAGTGCAATCTGCGCAGGGGTGCGACCGTAGTTATTGGCCAACATCACCAGCAGCGGATCGTCATCAACCGCTCCACGAGCAATGGGGCCCCAGGCTTCAGTTGCGATTCCATGAAGGTCATGGAAGTCGCGAAGAAGCTTTTGTTGGAAGAACGGGTGCAGCTCAATCTGATTGAGCGCTGGCACGACAGCGGTTGCTTCGATGATCCGATGCAGATGTTCCGGCTCGAAGTTCGAAACACCTATTGAGCGAACCCGACCAGATTCGCGGAGTTCGATGAAGGTTTCCCAGGTTTCGACATAGAGATCGTTTGCTGGCGCTGGCCAATGGATCAGCAGAAGGTCGAGGTAGTCGAATCCAAGGGTTTCGAGTGACCGTTCAAGCGATTCAGTCGACAGGGATCGACCCTGCGAACTGTTCCAGACCTTTGTGGTGACGAAGATGTCCTCACGGGGCAGACCGCAGTTGTTCACCGCAGCGCCGACGCCTTCCTCGTTGAAATAGCCCCATGCCGTATCGATATGGCGATAGCCGATGTCGATCGCCTGACCGACGAGTTGCTCGGCATCGTCTGCGGGAATTTGAAAGACGCCAAAACCGATCTGCGGGATGGAATGGCCGTCATTGAATTCGATACGAGGTATCTGCGACATGACCGCATCGTAGGACCTCATCGCCGATACTCTCCCGGCCGTGACAAATCGCCTTGCGAACGAAACCAGCCCGTACCTCCGCCAGCACGCTGATAACCCCGTCGATTGGTGGCCGTGGGGGCCTGAGGCCCTCGCCGAAGCGGAACGCCGAGATGTCCCCGTGCTCATTTCCGTCGGCTATTCGGCCTGCCACTGGTGCCACGTCATGGCTCATGAGTCGTTCGAGGACGAGGCCACTGGCGAACTCATGAATCGGTTGTTCGTGAACGTCAAGGTTGACCGTGAGGAACGACCCGATGTCGATGCGGTCTACATGGATGCGGTTCAGGCGATGAATGGCCACGGCGGTTGGCCCATGACCGTGTTCTGCCTACCCGATGGTCGTCCGTTCTTTGCCGGAACCTATTTTCCGAAGACCTCGCGTGGCGGTCATCTTGGATTCTCCGAGCTTTGCGAGCGCATCAACGAGTTGTGGCACACCCGACGAGACGAACTCGTTGAACAAGCTGCCACTGTCACTGAGGCAATCGATGAGGGCGTGCAGCTCCCTCACCCAACACAAGAACCAGACGGCTCGCTGTTTGCGGCAGCCGCTGCTGCGTTGGTGGGCCAAATCGACAAGATCGATGGTGGATTCGGATCAGCACCAAAGTTCCCGCAAACGTTTGCCATTGACGGATTGCTTCGCCACTACGCACGTACCGGCGATTCCTCGGCACTCGATGCCGCACTCCTTTCCCTCGACGCAATGGCGGCTGGTGGCATTTACGACCACCTCGGCGGCGGCTTCGCCCGATATGCCACCGACAAACGATGGCTCATTCCGCATTTCGAAAAGATGCTCTACGACGAAGCACTCCTTGCACGCGTTTACCTCCACGCCTGGCAACTCACGGGCGAACCGCGGTTTCTCCAGACGCTTGAGGAAACAATCGAGTACGTACTGCGCGATCTCCGACACCCGCTTGGCGGTTTCTACTCCGCCGAAGACGCCGACTCAGAAGGCGTCGAAGGAAAGTTCTACGTCTGGTCGATCAGTGAAATCCGTGAGATTTGCGGCGACGACGCCGATGCCGTCATCGAATGGTTTGGAGTCACCGACCACGGTAACTGGGAACACACCAACATTCTCGAACGCGTCGTTCGCGGCGACCTTGCTCGTCCCGATGCCGTTGAACGGGGCCGAGTCGCACTTCTCGCTGCTCGCAACAAACGAATTCGCCCAGGCCTCGACGACAAGGTGCTGGCCGAATGGAATGCACTCATGCTTTCCACGATCGCCGAAGCCGCAGCGGCAACCGGTTCAGCTAAATGGCTTGATGCTGCAGTCACCAACGCAAACTTTCTTTGCGACAACCTGCGAGTGAATGGTCGATGGATGCGTTCTTGGCAAGGCGAAGCTCGCGTCTTGGCCTTCAGTGCCGACTACGGCGCTCTCGTCGATGCATTCGTTCGTGTCCACGAAGCAACCGGTGACCCCCGCTGGCTCGACGAAGCCGCAGCAACCACCGACGCGCTCATTGAATTATTCGGCGACCCCGAAGACATCGGCGTCTACACAAACGGCACCGATGGCGATCAACTCGTTGCCCGACCCAAAGAGCTCATGGACAACGCCACTGCCTGCTCCAACAGTCTCGCTGCTGTTGGACTTCTCCGACTCGCTGCCCTCACTGGCAATGAGCGTCACCGCGAGTTCGCAACCGCCATCGTCGATCGCTTGGCTGAATCAGCAGCACGATTGCCCCTCGGCTTTGGCCATCTCCTTCTCGCTGCCGAATTACGCGTTCTTGGCATCGAGGAAATCGTCATTTCGGGCGATCGCCCCGACCTTGTCGCCGAGGCCCAACGCCGCTGGCTTCCTCGTAGCGTTCTCACTTGGGGAGCACCTGGGTCATCGCCGCTCTGGGAAGGCCGCAATGAAGCTGGCCCCGACGGACGGGCCTACGTCTGTCGCCAGATGGTGTGTGCTGCACCGGCATCGACCGTCGAAGAACTCGACGAGCGACTCAACGCACTCGGCTGATTACCAGCCGCCGCGGTGCACAACCTCATCAAAGGGTCGACGCGGCCGTTTCGATGATGCGCTTGGCCGCTGCTCTTCGGCGGCGTAGCCAATCGCGATCGTTCCGATCGGCCGACGATCCTCGGGGATGCCAAGCGCGTTCTTCACTGCGCCTTCGTGTTCGAACTGACCGAAGAACAACGCACCGAGACCTTCATCGACGGCCGCCAACATCGCGACCATCGCGGAGAATGCGGTGTCGACATACCAATACGGGACAGACCAGGACTCTTCACTTTCACCGAGTCCTGTTCGCGCTTTGTCATGCTCGCCATAGCGCTCGACGTAGGCGGCAGGCCACGACACAGGAATGATCAACACCGGAGCATCAAGAAGTCGCGGCCAAGGAAAAGCAGCTCGACGGTCCGTCGGCAACGAAGCATCCCAGTAACGCTGGGTCTGTTCGCCTTCGAGAACGACAAGATCAAGGCCTTGCGTATTTCCTGCCGCAGGTACTCGACGCGCAAGATCAAGAATGCGGTCAAGGACATCCGAAGGAACCGGACTCGTTTCAAACGCACGAACCATGCGCCTGTTTGCGACAACATCGGCGAATTGCACTACGCCGACCTAAAGATCACTTGATCTTGGCGAGATCCTCGGCCATTGCCCAACCGAAGGCAACGAGAGAGTCGCCTCGCTTGGCGCCAACGCTCTTGAACAACGCGACGATCTCCGGATCGATCTTGTCGGCTTCGAGTGATTCGTAGTCGAGCGCCAACGGGAATGAGCCATCGCCAGTAGCAATGAACGTCTTGTCATCGTAGGAACTTGAGCTGATGCTGAATCGCTTCGCCAATCGACGACCCCACGCACGTTCTTCGCCAGTGGCCTTGTGGTCGGGACGAGGAATGATGTCATCGAGGGTGCGGAAGGCTTCGAAACCGCTCGCCGTAGCGAATCGAGTTCCCATAAGCACGTCTTCGTCAGGAAACGCCATGACGGCACGCTTGAACTGATCGGCGAGGATGGCACGCAGCACTGAGGACCGCTTGGAGGTGCGCTTGATCGATGCAAGACCGATGAGCACGCTGGGGGTGCCGCCGATGCGCTCGAGTGTGCAGAACGAGAAGCCCTTGAGGCCGTTGCCTTCTCGGGCGAGTGACACGAGGACCCATGCCTCGACCTGCTTGGAAAGTTGTCCGACCTCGTAGAGGCTCGGCCCATCCGCGCAGATATCTGCCATCTCGGCCAACTCAGCATCACTGAGTTGGGTGCAGTCCTTGGTAACGACCTTGATAGCCATGGTTCAACAGCCCCTGAAACAGACAAAACCGGAGTACTAGTTCACCCCGGCTCGCCCGCTAACGCAATTCGGCCCCCGATGTCAGGCCGTGACTGCCTCTGAGCCGAGCAACTCTCTGAGTTCGGCAAGAAGGCCGGCCGTGGCGAGGACCGCGAAATTGTCAGGAAGAAGCAAGACCTGGCGCTCTCCGATGTGGAGAAACACCTGGGATTCGCCGGGATGCTCCGACAGCAAGGCCTTGAGGGCACTGAGGAGTTCATCGGAAAGCGCCGCTGGGCGGAGATTGATGCGGACTGGCGGATTTCCGTCGACGACGGGCTCGAAGCGTTCAAGTTCCATCGCCATGAGCTTGGGCTGGTCGTCGCGGGTGTCGACTCGGCCCCGGACGATAACCACGGCATCGTCGTCAAGGAGATGGCCGTAGTTCTGCATCGTCTTCGGGAACACCATGACCTCGACGGTGGACTGAAGATCTTCGAGAGTGAAGACCGCCATGAGGTCGCCCTTGCGAGTCCACTTCTTTTGCAGCGAGGTCACCAGGCCACCGGTCGTGCGCATGGTGCCGTCCTCGACGCCTTCGAGTTCAGCGATGGTCGACTCGGTGCGACGACGAAGTGACGCTTCGGCCCCCATGAGCGGATGATCGGAGACATAGAGCCCGAGCATCTCTTTTTCAAAAGCCAGTCGTTGCCGCTTATCGAAATCCTCTTCTGGAATGACGATTCTGGTTCCGGCAACCAACGCGCCGTCGTCGTCATCGGCCATCGAGAAAAGATCGAACTGACCTTCAGCCTCTTTGCGTCGGCGCGCAACGGTGTCGTCGATGATGCGATCGAAATATCCGAGCAAACCCTTTCGGGAATAGCCCATGGAATCGAAACCACCAGCCTTGATGAGCGACTCAAGGGTTCGCTTGTTGAGAACGCTGACATCGACGCGATCGCAGAAATCAAAGAAGTCCTCGAAGGGACCGTTTTCGTCGCGCTCAGCCAGCATGAGACCGACGAGGCCCTCGCCGACGTTTCGAACCGCGGACATGCCGAACGCGATTGCGCGAGTGCCATCGGGCTTGTCGAACGCAATGAAGTCGCTTACCGAAATGTTGACGTCAGGAACGAGGACCTCGATGCCCATTTGTCGACATTCGTTGAGGTAGACGGCGGCTTTGTCGAGATTGTTTTTGACGCTGGTGAGAAGTGCAGCGAAGTATTCGACCGGATAATGCGCCTTGAGATAGGCGGTTTGATACGCGATGAGCCCGTATCCGTAACTGTGGCTCTTATTGAACGCGTAATCGGCGAACGGTTCGATGACGTCGAACAAGGCCGAACCGATTTCGCGGCCGTACCCAGAGGTGTCGCAGCCGTCAACGAACTTTTCGCGTTCTTTCTGAATGAGTTCGCGAACCTTCTTGCCACACGCTTTGCGAAGATTGTCGGCATCGGCCAGTGAGTACCCGGCGAACTTTTGCGCGACTCGCATTACGGACTCTTGATAGATCATGAGTCCGTAGGTATCGCCGAGAAGTTCGGCGAGATCGTCGTGCAAGTAATCGATGGGCTTACGACCGTTCTTGCGATCGGCGTAATCGTTGTGCATGTTGGCTGCCATCGGACCCGGTCGATAAAGCGCCACAAG
>CAIKHC010000080.1 GCA_903827085.1 uncultured Candidatus Nemicrothrix sp.
CGGATGGCGAATCATCGCGGTGAGTGGGTGCTGGTGAACTTCTTTGCGACCTGGTGCACACCTTGTCGCCTCGAGGATCCACAGATCCAGCAGTTCATTGATTCACATGAAGGTGAGCCGGTCCAAGTGGTGAGCGTTGCCTTTTCTGATGACGCCGATTCCATTCGTGACTACTGGGTCAAGGAGCGCAATACATGGCCGGTCATTTCGAGTGACACGGGATTGATTGCTCTTGATTACGGCGTGACCAAAGTTCCCGAGTCCTACATGGTTGCGCCTAGCGGCCTTGTCGTCGCCGGTTTCTTCGGTGGGGTCACCGCCGCCGGGCTCGACAAAGTCATTACAGAGAACGGCGGAATGGCAGTTGCGGGGACAGGGACGGGGACCAAATGAGTTCACCGTCGATATTTGCGAAGGGTTCACCGATTCGTCGCTGGGGTCCATGGATCGCGGTTGCTGTTGTTGCTTTTTCAGCTCTCTCAGTTGCGGCTTTTGGAACTCGCGCAGCTCCAACCGCGCAAGACCGCGTCAGTTCGCTTTCTCGAACAGTGAAGTGCCCGGTGTGTTCCGGTGAGTCGGTTGCTGAATCGAATGCCCCTGCGTCCCAGGAGATTCGTCGCCAGATCGCTGAACAAGTCCAGCAGGGACAGTCCGACGACGAGATTCGATCCTTCTATGCCGCCAAGTACGGTCAAGCGGTTCTCCTGACGCCTTCAGCCTCAGGGGTGAACGTGTTGGTGTGGATTCTTCCGGTCGTTGCGCTTGCCATTGGAATCGCTGCGCTGGCGATCGTGTTCCGTCGTTGGTCATCGATGCCGCAAGAGCGCGCAACCGACGAAGACCGTGAACTCGTCGCTTTGGCACTTCATCCCGAAGAAGCGGCCGACGAGAATGACCCGCATGGCGAGGGAGTATCGCGGTGACGACGCCTACAGGCGGAACCGCTGCCCGACGCGCTGCGCGTGAAGCAGTCGCCACGACTTCCTCCAAGGGGAAGCCCATGTCGAAGTCGGCATCGGCATCAGCCCGTCGCCGAGAACTTGATCCCGATGCTTTGGCTGCACTTGAGGAGGAGCGCGATTTTCTCCTTCGGTCTCTTGAGGATCTCGAACGCGAATATGCAGCTGGCGATGTCGATGATTCAGACTTCGAGGAGTTGAAGGACGATTACACCGCGCGCGCCGCCGCTGTGATCCGTGCGATCGAGGACCGAACTGCAGCAGTGAAGTCGCTTCGTCCGCAACGCAACTGGCAGCGAACCGCACTGGGCCTCGTTCTCGTCGGCGCACTGGCGGTCGGTGCAAGTTGGCTTGTGTTCCGTAACGCTGGAACAAGAGCGCCTGGCCAAGGACTCACCGGTGATATTCGTCAGGACAGCTCAAATTTGATTCTCCAGGCGCAAGGTCTCACTGGACAAGCCCAAGCCTCATTGCAGGCAGGCGATTCCACCAAGGCCCTCAAGCAATTCGAGTCGGCCGTCCAGGCCTACGACAAGGCCCTTGAGATCTCGCCTGAAAACGTGCAGGCGATGACCTATCGCGGTTGGGTTCTGCACACGATCGCTCTTTCGAGCGAGCTATCAGTTGCTGCTGATCTCGATCGGCAGGCTCTCGAGTATCTCGACGAAGCCATTGCAATTGATCCGCTCTATTCCGACGCCCGTGTCTTCCGGGCAATTCTCGAGCGCAATGCCGGCGAATTTGGTGCAGCGAAAGCCGATCTCGATGCGATCGACATGAATGCCATTCCGATGTACATGATCCAGATGGTCAACTCTTTGAGGGAAGACGTTGCTGCCGGACGTCGCGACTAGCTCTCGCTAGGTCGAAGGCGGAACGTAGCGACCACGAAATGGTTTTCCGTTGCGCAATTCGATAACCCAGGTCGAACCCTTTTGATCAATGAGAGGGCCATCGGTATCCATCCCGTCGGCAACGAGTCGTCGAAGTAAGTGGGGGATGAGATCGCCGTGGCTGCACGCGACTCCGTCGAACTCATCGAGTGCAAGAAGGATGCGGTAGGCCTCGTCGACTTCGGCGCCTTCAGCAAGTGCTTCAGAGCTCTGCACCGTCAACTCGAATTTTTGGGCGAGGGGTTCCATCGTTTGCATGCATCGGACATAGGGGCTCGAAATGATCTGGCCGACAACAAGATCCCCAACAACATGCGTAAGCGCGTCGGCTTGGGCTCTACCGCGTTTTGACAGCGGTCGGAAGCGGTCTTCGGCTGTCCACTCGGAGCGTTTTCCGGCGTGAGCATGGCGAGTCAGAAAAATCGTCACACGGAGACGGTAGTCAACGAATTCGCTGTTGTTGACGCGAGGTTGAAAAAGTTCACCGAATGGTTATGCGCTCAGTGATCGAAGTTCACTCACTACTTGTGGAAGGTGCTCGCATAGCGCATTGATGTCGTCGATCGTGGAGTTGTGCCCGACTGAAACCCGCAGCGATCGTTGAGCGTCGACGCCCATTGCCTCAAGGACTGGCGACGGCTCGAGTCCCTCGGATGCGCATGAACTGCCAGAGTGCAAAGCGATTCCGCGCCGGTCGAGCCCAAGGACGACGCCTTGTGGTTCAACACCTTCGACAGCCAGACATATGAGGTGTGGGAGTCGGTTTGGCGATTCAAGGGGACCTAGAAGCGATATGCCAGGTGTTGTCGTTAATCGTTCGACAGCCGTTGCAAGAAGGCCGCGGTTGCTTGAAGCCTCGGAGTTGAGGGTCGATTCATCGAGTTCAGACGCCACAACTCCGAGTGCGATCGCTGCGGAGACGTTCTCGAGTCCGGCGCGTCGTGAACGCTCCTGCTCGCCGCCAGTGAGGAGGGGCTCGATGCGAAGACCTTGTCGGACCCAAAGACCGCCGACTCCGGTCGGGCCACCGAACTTGTGACCACTGAATGACAGCAGGTCAATGCCGAGATCTTTTGGGTCCACTGCAACATGCCCGACTGCCTGTGCAGCGTCGACGTGAAGAAGGACTCCGCGATCTCTGCATGCAGCCGCGATTTCAGCAACGGGTTGAAGTGTTCCAACTTCGTGGTTGCCCCACTGAAGATGGGCGAGAGCTGTAGTGGGGGTGAGCGCATCGATGAACGCATCGACGTCAATGCGACCGAATGAATCGACGTTGACAATGGAAACAGAACCGCCAAATGCGCTCGCGAAAAGTTCGCTTGAGCGTCGAACGGCTGAGTGTTCAACCGCCGCAAACACGATGTGGGGCGGCGAGCCCTTATCGACACAACGTCGCACTGCGCCCCAGGTTGCGGCCGTAATTGATTCTGTTGCTCCGCTGGTGAAAATGATTTCCCGTTGCTTGGCCTTGAGCAAGGAAGCCACTTGCTCGCGAGCGTTCTCGAGAAGGACGCGCGCAGTCATGCCCTCGTGATGGATCCGGCCAGGATCGCCAAGCGTTCCCTGGGACTGATCGGCAAGCGCTTCGGCGAGTGCGACTCGAGCCGAGTGGCGTAGGGGCGCTGTCGATGCGTAATCGAGATAGTGGCGAGCCACGATGTTCAGGCTTCGAGCGACGTGATGCACACGTCGTCGCCCATTGGCTTCGACGATTCAAGTGCAATGGTGGCATCGCCGCCGTGAAGTTCGGCGACCATGCCCTTCATCATTCCGCGATCGACTGCACAGATAACTGGATTGGCCATGACCGCATCGCCGAATGGGCAGTGCTCCGAAACGATGCGCAATTCATTATTTCGACGTTCGGCGTGCGCAGCGAAACCTTGCGAGGTGAGTGCATCGGCGACGGTTTGCAGGATGGACTGGATTGAACGCTGCTGGTCAACGCCGTGGCCGAGGCGTTGAGCGAGGAGTCGTCCGTATTCGATACCGACTCCTTCCGCCATCGCTTCGGCCTCGTCGCGCGGGAGCATGTCGAGAGCTCGGCCAAGCAACGTGATGAGTACGTCGTCGTGACGAACGGGGAGATCGAGGTGATCGCCTTTGGTCGTGGCGGTGTAGCGCTTGGACGGCCGACCAGCCCCGGTTCCGCCTCGGGCCACTGCGACCTCGAGATATCCGCCAGCGGCGAGTTTGTCGAGGTGGTGGCGAGCGACATTGGCGTGGAGATCGAACTGTGCCGCCACCTCGCTCGCGGTCACTCCGGAGTCGGCGGCCCGAGCAAAGAGGTAGATCTCACGGCGTGTGGGGTCGCCAAAGGCCGAGGTAATGGCCGTAACTACCGAGCTGAACTCGGTCGGACTGAGGGTCGCCTGTTCCACCTAGGTATTCTACCTAGCGCAGTAGGAGAAATTCCCTGACCCGAAGCGAGACCCCCCAAATGCCCATCACCGATGCCGATGTCATCGAGGTCCTCCGTCCTGTTGAGGACCCCGAACTCCACCGGAGCATTGTCGACCTCGGGATGGTTCGCGGAATAGCCATCGACGGTCCAGTCGTGGCTATTCAGATCGCCCTGACTGTTGCCGGTTGTCCGTTGCGCAACGAAATCCAAAATCGCGTCACTAACGCAATTGTGGCTCTCGATGGAATCGATCGTGTCGATCTTGACTTCACCGTCATGACCGACGAAGAGCGCGCTGCCATTCGCGAACTTCTTCATGGTGATCCAGCGTCTACCGCGGGCACGCATCAGGGTCATGGCCATGCCGAAGGCCGTGTCATTCCGTTTGCCGATCCTTCGAGTTCAACGCGAGTTCTGCTCATTGCTTCCGGAAAGGGCGGAGTGGGTAAGTCATCAATCACGACGAACCTTTCAATCGCTCTCGCACAACGCGGGCACAAGGTCGCCGTGGTCGACGCCGACGTGTGGGGTTTTTCGATTCCGCGCATGCTTGGTGTCAATCACACCCCAACGATCATCGATGAAATGATCGTGCCGCCCGAAGCGCACGGTGTTCGTTGCATATCGATGGGGTTCTTCGTTGAAGAAGATCAGCCCGTCATCTGGCGAGGGCCGATGCTTCACAAGGCCCTTGAACAGTTCCTCACCGATGTGTTTTGGGATGAACCCGATTTCCTGCTTGTGGATCTTCCGCCAGGCACCGGCGACATCGCGTTGTCGCTCGCTCAGTTCTTGCCGCGTGCCGAGCTCTTCGTTGTCACGACCCCGCAGCCCGCAGCGCAGAAGGTTGCTCAGCGTGCTGCGTTCATGGCAGAAAAGGTGAACATCGAAGTCAAGGGTGTCATCGAGAACATGTCGTGGTTTACCGGCGACGACGGCAAGCGCTACGAACTCTTTGGCGCAGGCGGCGGCGCCGAGTTGGCCGAGCGTCTCGGCGTTCGCTTCGTCGGTCAGGTCCCTCTGGTGCCTGCTCTTCGTGAGGGATCCGACGACGGCCGCCCGGTGGTAGCCGTCGAACCCGAGAGCGAAGCTGCTGTTGCGATCCGTGCACTGGCCGAGGTCATCGACCTCGAACTCGCCCCGACTCGCCGCTACAACGCTGAACTCAAGTTGCTGGGATGAAGGCTCGGTCTCGCGACCTAGCATGAGACGCCGGCCAACAGGTCGGTTTGGTACAGGAGGAATTTCGTGGACGTACGTATCGGTGTGCAACAGACACCTAAGGAAATCGAGATCGAGATGTCGTCCAATGTCGATCGCGCTGAAGTGCGCGCAACGATCGATGCTGCGTTGGCCGATGTCACCAGTGTCCTTTGGTTGACCGATCGCCACGGGCGTGACATCGCTGTCCCCGCCGCAAAGATCGCTTATATCGAATTGGGTACCTCCGATAGCGAACGCCGAATCGGTTTCGGCGCGGGCTGATCCCGCCGCCACGCTCCAATGGCCAATTTGGCGGAGCTCGCTGAACAACGGTCGCGGCTCTCCGCTGCGGAAACTGACCACCTCCAGCGGTTGCTGGGCACGTGGGGGTTGCTTGCCGATCTGAGTTTCTCCGACCTCATGTTGTTCGGTCGGGATCGAAGCGCTGACGATGAGCACTCGATGGTTGTGCTCGGACAGATTCGACCGACAACAAGCCAAACGCTTTTCACAAACGACTGGGTTGGACGCGTCGTTACTGCTCTGGAACGGCCGCTCGTTGATCAAACGTTTCTGACGGGTGCATTCGCAGAGGGAGAGATCCCCCCTGGCGCGCACGAGGGTCCGGTTCGTGAAACCTGCATTCCTGTCACCTTCGGTGGCCGAACGATCGCGGTGCTCACGAAGGATGCGAATCAGATCGTCGCCCGACAGGACGGCATTCTCGAGCGCACCTATCTCGATGTCTTCAATCGCTTTGCCGAAATGGTTGCCGATGGGGGCTTTCCGTTTTCGGATGAAGAAGAGCGAGGCGTTGTTATGCCTCGAGTCGGCGATGGAGTGATGGTGCTCGATGCGCAACAGAGGGTTCAGTTCGCATCACCAAACGCAATTTCAGGGCTGCATCGAATCGGTGTGCACGCAAACTCGGAAGGGGAACGATTTGGGGAACTCGGCCTCCCTGATTCTCCAGTGCGCGCAGCGTTTGCACTTGCTCGTCCAACCGCTGAGGAAATCGAACGCGGTCCGAACGTCACGATTCTTCTGCGTATCGTTCCACTTGTTGCCGACGGAGAAGTGACCGGCGCTCTTGTGCTTATGCGCGATATTTCTGAACTGCGCCGACGTGATCTCATGTTGTTGTCAAAGGACGCAACAATTCGCGAAATTCATCACCGCGTAAAAAACAATTTGCAAACGATTTCTGCACTGCTTCGATTGCAAGGCCGTCGCTTGTCTTCGCCGGAAGCGAAGGCGGCTGTTGAAGAATCAGTTCGACGTATTCGATCGATTGCTCTTGTTCATGAAACGTTGTCGACCACGATCGGTGACGATGTTCCGTTTATCGAAATCGTTCGACCACTTGTGCGAATGGTGGAGGAAGGCCTGATCTCGCCTGATCGTCCGATCCGATTCACGGTGCTCGGCGATGCGGGGATTCTTCCCGCCGATGTGGCGACACCGCTTGCTGTGGTGCTTACCGAACTCCTGCAGAACGTGGTTGATCACGCGTTCCCGTTGGGACCAACCGATGACGCCACGGTCATTATCGAACTCGAGAACACCGGCACTCGCTTGCGTGTGACAGTGACCGACAACGGAGTGGGAACCGCGCCGGGCTTCACGATCGATGACAGCAAAGGGTTGGGCCTCTCAATCGTTCGTACGCTCGTCACGACCGAATTAGGTGGAACCATCGGTTTCTCGGCTGGCGAGGGCACAAGCGACCGTCCCGGTACCGCTGTTCGGATCTCGGTGCCAGTCCGCCGCTGACGCAGCCAGTCCGGACTCTCGGCCCAAAACGACAACGACCTCCCCGAAGGGAGGTCGTCAGAGTGAGTCTGAGACTCAGAGAATCAGGAAGCCTTGCGGCGAGCGGCGAGCCACTGGCGGCGGAGCTTGCGGCGCTCTTCTTCTGAAGTGCCACCCCAAATACCCGAGTCTTGGTTGGTGGCAAGGGCGAAGTCGAGGCAGGGCTGACGAACTTCGCAGTCGGTGCAGACGGACTTTGCATTGTCGATCTGCTCAATCGCCGGGCCAGTGGTGCCGACCGGAAAGAAAAGATCGGGATCGGTGTCACGACAAGCGGACTGGTCACGCCAGTCGTCGGCGATTGCGTTCAGGGTCATTGCATGGGGCGCGGTCAGGGCCACGGTTCCTCCAGGATCAGGGGTCACGAAGCGGTTTTCCGGCCGATCCGTGAGATGTGTGTTCATGCCACCTCTCCGCACCGTGAGAATCGAGAAGTGATTCGAACGGACCCGGACGTGTGTGGCTGAGGGGCGAGAACGTACTTGCGGCGCAAATCACGCGCAAGGGTTTTTTGCAAATCCTCAGGTCAGCGCCTGCGATACCGCGGTGGGTCTGGCAGTTTCGAAAACTTTGTGACTAATGACACGTAAATTACAAAGGTGAGGTTTGAGCAAAACAGCGTTGTCCAAACGCGTACGGTGGGCAAATGGTGAACGTTGTTGCACATCGGGGGGCATCGGCAGCGAATCCGCCGGGCAATACGATCGCCGCCTTCGCTGAAGCGGTGGCCCAGGGTGCTGATTGGGTCGAACTCGATGTCCACCTCACTGCCGACGGCGAGATCGTGGTGCATCACGACCCCGTTTTGGCCGA
>CAIKHC010000081.1 GCA_903827085.1 uncultured Candidatus Nemicrothrix sp.
CGGATCGGCGAGCTGCAGATAGGTCGTGTGTCCGAAGATCTCGACCGATCCATCGTGGCCATTACTGAAGTCGCCGCCGAATGGAACGATGGTGAAAAGCAAGAACGCAGGAACCACGGTGAGTAGTGGCGCCAAGATAAAGACCCGACGCTCGGCCCTGTCGGGGATGAGATCTTCTTTGAAGAAAAACTTGATGCCGTCGGCGAGAGTCTGGAGGATGCCGAACGGGCCTGCAGTGTTGGGGCCGACTCGGTTCTGGAAATCGCTAACAACTTTGCGTTCGAACCAGATCATCAACATCGTCGCTACCAAAAGGAATGCGAAAACGCAGACGACCTTCAGGATGACGATGAGCACAACGGCAAGATCGATATGACCGGAGAGAAGCGGATCACCACCGAGCATGTTCATGGTGCGGTCTCGATCCTGACTTCGGCAACAAGTTCATCGGCAGAGACAAGGTCGCTCACGCGTCCATCGGCCTGATTCACGATCATCGCAGCAACTCCGCGAGGAACGCCCGGATCGGATTGCACGGTGACGTTCACCGATGCCTTTGCCGTGCGAACAATGGCGCGTCCACCGGAAGCGACACCGAGACGATCAAACTCCCACGGATTTAACGAAACGGTCGACCCAGGGGCGAGCGGCGCAAGCGAAGGTGCCGACTGCACAAGCGTGCCTTGGTCGTACAACTTTCGAGATGCAACAAGACGGAAGCCGTAGGAATCGACGGGAGGAGGAACAATGGCCGCGATCGGCGTGAACTGGACGAACGGAGGCAGGGAGCCAGCAACATCGGAGTCGTCGGAGATGATCTCGATAAGACCTTCGACATCGTCGCCGTCGGATTCTTCAGAAACAACATCGGCGGTGACGTCGACCTCGGCACCATCTTCGGACACCGTCACGGTTTCGTCGACGATCACAATGTCGTCGTCTTCTTCGTCGATGATCACGACGACATCGAGCGGAAGCAGGATGCCATCGGGCGAACCTTCGGCGATTGCCTGATCGAGTGCAAGGTAGGCCGGAGCGACTGCGGAAATCTCAGCGAGGACATCGCCAAAGTTTTCGAAACCAAGATCGGTGCCGAGTCGGCTCGAAACCTCGGCGGCAAGCATCCAGTCAGCGCGCGAGGTTCCCGGCGGCGTTACGCGGTGTGAAAGCGTGCTCACGCGGCCTTCGATGTTCGTGGTTGTGCCTGTCTTTTCGGCAAAGCCTGCAGCAGCAAGCACAACATCGGCACGCTTACTTGAAGAATTGAGTGCCGTATCAACAGAGAGCACCGTACGTGCACCCGTGAGACCACGCTCAGCGAGATCGGCATCGGGGAAGTCAGAAAGCGGATCGGCGCCCAGAAGAACAAGGACATCGATGCGGCCGTCGGCGGCTGCTCGGAGAATGCCTTCTGTGTCGAGACCGGTTGCACTCGGCATTGCTGGCCAGACCTCGGCGTACCACTCGGCACCATCTTCGAGGGTGACGCGACCGGGAAGGAGTCCCGGAGCAAGGCCCATGTCGAGCGCACCGCGAACGTTCGATCGACGCAATGCCGAGAGGAACGTGGTGTCGGGACGAGCATTGAGAATTGCGGAGGCCGCAGCGACCGTGATGCTTGCCGATTCGGCGAGCGATGCACGACCAAGCACAACAGTGATCGGGCCGGTCGATGCAGAAAGCGCGGTACGAGCCTGCTCAAGTTCTTCAGCAGAAACACCAGCGATTTCACGATCGATGACTGACGAGCCCACGAGCGCAGCGACGACATCGGCGGTTTCGCCTGGGCGAGGATGCACCGACGCAGCAGCAAGCGACGTAATACCGCTCGAACGAGGCGAAACCTCGACGATGGTGACGCGATCTTCGACAACGGCGTGACGAAGACGGAGGAACAGAACAGGAAGTTCTTCCTTGACATCGGGACCGAGCAACAGAACGGTGCCGCCAGGAGCGCAGACCTCGTCGATTGTTGCGCTCGGGAGACCGAGAACCACATGGGCAGGGAGTCCGTCGCCGAGTTGTGCGTCGACATTGTCGGTAGCAAGAACGCCCTTAAACAGCTTCGACCATGCGTAGGCATCTTCGTTGGTGAGACGTGAACCACCGATGACGCCAATCGACTGCGCTGAAGATGCACTGTCGAGTGCGCTTGCGAAACGACCCAATGCGTCGGACCACTTGGCCGCAACCAAGCCGGAGCCATCGCGAACCAGTGGCTCGGAAAGTCGCGCATCAGACGTGACGACCTGGCTGGAGAAACGGCCCTTATCGCACAGCCAACCCCAGTTGACCGGATCGATATCGACACCGGCGAAACGTTGGACCTGATCGCGAGAGGAATCGATGGAGATACGACAACCAACCGAGCAGGTCTGGCAGGTGGACTCGGTGGTTTCAAGATCCCAAGGACGAGCCTTGAATCGATAGGTCGATGCGGTCAGTGCACCGACTGGGCAGATCTGCACAGTGTTGCCACTGAAGTACGAAGCAAAAGGTTCATCAGGGAAAGTATTGACTTCGGTGTTGTTACCGCGATGAATGAAGTGAATGAGGGGATCGCCAGCAACATCTTTTGCGAAACGTGTACAACGGTCGCAGAGGATGCAGCGCTCACGGTCGAGCAGTACAAGGTCGCTGATTGGAATCGGCTTTTCCTTGTGACGCTTCTCTTCAACAAAGCGGCTCTCGCCGGGCCCGTAGGCCATGGTCTGATCCTGAAGCGGACATTCGCCACCCTTGTCACAGACGGGACAGTCGAGCGGATGATTCGCGAGGAGGAACTCGAGGATTCCGTCCTGAGCTTTCTTTGTGACTTCCGATTCAGTATCGGCCTTCATGCCAGGGGTGCACTCGATCATGCAACTGGGCTGAAGCGCTGGCCCGCGGCCTGTGTCGACTTCGACCAAACACATGCGACACATACCAACTGGCTTCATGCGCTCGTGGTAACAAAAGCGCGGGATGTAGGTGCCGGTGCGTTCGGCGGCATCGATGAGCAGCTCGCCCTTATGGGCGATGACCTCAACGCCATTGATTTCGACGGCGACGCCGTCGACGGGGGTCACCTCGGACTCAGCCATGCGAGGACGCCTTCGTGATGGTCACCGGAATCGAGTGACGAGCCTCTTCGGCCTGCGCAATACGCGCCTCGAACTCGGGGCGGAAACGCTGCAGGGCCGACGCGATCGGTGACACTGCTGACGGACCAAGAGGACAGATCGTTGTCTGCTTCGGAGGCCATGCGATTCCCGGGGAAATGTTGTCGGAAACATCGAGGAGCAGATCGAGATCGCTGGGACGGCCATAACCATCGTGGATTCGCTGCAGGATGTTTTCCAGCCAAGTTGTGCCTTCACGACACGGCGTGCACTTGCCACAAGATTCACGAGCGAAGAACCGAACAATTCGCAGACATGCTTTGACCGCATCGGTGGTTTCGTCCATAACGACAACTGCGCCAGAGCCAAGCATCGAGCCGGCACGATCAACCGTGACTTTTTCAAGTGGAAGGTCGAGGTGCTCTTCAAAGAACCACGGAGCCGATGCGCCACCAGGGATATATGCCTTGAGCGCACGATCACCGAGAATGCCACCCGCGTACTGGGGGGCGTAAATGAGATCACGGAACGTAGTGACGCCGTATTCGACTTCGAACACACCTGGGTTCTTGACGTGACCAGAGACTGCGAACATGCGCGTACCGCGCGAAGTTTCCGCACCCAGCGCAGCAAAGGCTTCGCCGCCATTCGTGACAATCCAAGGCAGATTCGAAAGTGTCTCGACGTTGTTCACGATGGTGGGCTGCATGTACAAGCCCTTAGCCGCCGGGAAGTACGGGGGCTTGAGGCGCGGCATACCGCGATTGCCTTCAAGACTTTCGATGAGCGCAGTTTCTTCGCCCACGATGTAGGCGCCAGCACCCCAAGAAAGAACGACATCGACGGAGAAATCGGAACCGAGGATGTTTTTGCCAACATAACCAGCGGCGTAGGCGTCGTTCAGGGCTGCAGCGATGCGCTCTTGAGCAAGTGGCATTTCGCCGCGCACGTACAGGAATGCTTGGCCGCATCCGATCGCGTAACACGCGAGCAGAACACCTTCGATGAGTTGATGGGGATCGCGCTCCATAAGGAGACGGTCTTTGTAGGTGCCTGGTTCGGATTCGTCGCCGTTGACAACGAGATAGCGCGGCCAGACGTTCTCGGGAGCAAGGCCCCACTTGACACCTGCCGGGAAACCAGCGCCGCCACGACCAAGAAGAGTTGCAGTCTTGACCTCGCCTGCTACGGCTTCCGGGCCCATCGAGAGCGCCTTGCGCAATGCCTGATAGCCGCCGGTTGCTTCGAAACCGGCAAGCGTAAAGCTGTCGGCATTATCGAAACGTGAAGTGATGATACGAGGAGCGTCGGTAATCACTTGTCGCCCTCCCCCGCTGCTGCGATCCAGACCGGTACGGCTTTGTCTTCGGGAGTAACAACGCCAGCGCGTCGGTCGTCAGGGATGTGCTGACGAACTTCAGCAAGCACTCCGTGGGAAGGAATGTCGGAACGGCGACCAGCGCGAAGGTCGTTCACGAGTTGATCGAATCCTTCATTCGAGATGCGATGTTCATAGCGATAGTTCACCTGTAGGCACGGGGCCTCGGTGCACGCTGCGATGCATTCGACATCTTCAAGAGTGAAAAGGCCATCGGAAGTTGTTTGTCCCGGGCGAATGCCGAGTGTCTTCTCGGCATGAGCAAGAAGTTCCTCGCCGCCACGAAGCTGACAAGAAATGTTGGTGCAGATGTTCACCATGTAACGGCCGACGGTTTCCATCTTGAACATCTCGTAGAACGATGCCGTTCCGAGAACTTCGGCCGATGAAACACCAACAAGTTGTCCGATATGGGCCATTGCCTCGTCGGTGAGATGACCGTCTTGTTCCTGCGCAAGATGCAACAACGGAATCAGCGCGGACTTCGGACGCGGGTAGTGACCAATGATCTCGCGGGCGAGTTCAACGTTGTCATTCGAAAGGCGAGCCATCAGCGATCGACCTCCCCGAGGATGGGATCGACGCTCGAGATAATAGCGACGGCGTCGGCAACGAGACTGCCGTGCATGAGATGCGGAAGGCTCTGCAAATTCACAAAACTTGGGGCACGAACGTGCATCCGGTAGGGCTTGGAAGAACCATCACTCACGATGTAGCAGCCAAGTTCGCCACGAGGAGATTCGATCGAGACATACGCCTCGCCCTCGGGGACCTTGAAACCTTCGGTGAAGATCTTGAAGTGATGGATGAGCGCTTCCATGGACTCGTCGATACGCGCACGCGGCGGCGGCGTGACTTTCTTGTCTTGGATGCGGTAATCGCCCTTCGGCATCTTCTCGAGGCACTGGCGAACAATCTTGATCGACTCGTGAATTTCCGCGAGGCGAATTGCGTATCGGTCGAAACAGTCTCCGTACGAACCAACGACGACGTCGAAGTCGATCTGGTCGAACGCGAGGTAAGGCATGTCGCGTCGAAGGTCCCAGTCGTAACCCGTTGATCGGAGGATGGGGCCGGTAACGCCAAGCGCAAGACACTCTTCGGCCGTGATGGTCCCGACTCCTTGAAGGCGATCACGGAAAATCGGTTGCTGATTCAACAAGGTGTCGTATTCAGCAAGGCGACCGGGGAGCATGTCGAGAATACGCAAAACGCTGTCGCGCCATCCGTCGGGAAGATCGGCAGCAACGCCGCCGGGACGGATGTAGTTGTGGTTCATGCGGAGGCCAGTGACTTCCTGAAGGAAGCGAAGCGCCTCTTCGCGTTCACGCCATCCGTAAAGCATCATCGACACTGCACCGAGGTCCATGCCGTTGGTGGCCATGAAGAGAAGGTGCGAAGAAATGCGATTCATCTCGGTCATGAGCATGCGGATCCAGATCGCACGTTCAGGGACTTCGATATCGAGCAACTTTTCGACAGTAAGCGAGAAGGCAAGTTCGGTGAACAACGGCGCTGCGTAATCCATACGCGTCACGTTGGTGGGGCCCTGCAAGTAAGTGAGTTCTTCACCCGTGCGCTCCATGCCTGTATGGAGGTAGCCGATGATCGGCTTACAACGAAGAACGGTCTCGCCCTGGAGTTCGAGCATGAGACGCAACACGCCATGAGTCGACGGATGCTGCGGACCCATGTTGATGATCATGGTTTCGTCGTCGGGAACTTGTTCGCGCTCGGCAAGGACCGCGTCGTTCTCGGACAATCGAAGGACGGCACCAAGTTCGCGAAGACGTTCGCCAGCGGCGATAACGCCGGCTGAGGTCAGTTCCTGACCCCCTTCGGAGGTCTGGTTCACATTCGTGGGAATTTCGTGAGTTGCGGTCATGAGTTCAACGATTCGCGGGAGCACCCTTGAACTGCACCGGGATACGACCAGAGTCGTAGTCCTTACGCAGCGGGTGTCCGATCCAGTCCTCGGGCATGAGGATGCGGGTGAGATCAGGGTGGCCTTCGAACGTGATGCCAAACATGTCGAAGGTTTCGCGCTCCATCGCCTCGGTACCGGGATAGAGAGTGAATGCGCTTGGGAACACCGCATCGGTCTCGGGTACCTGCACTCGCAAACGAAGACGAGCACGTTCGCGATGGTTAATGAGGTTGACGACAACTTCGAACCGTTCGGGTTCGATGCCAGCGGGTAGTTGACGCGAATCGTTCGTGAGGTAGTCGACACCACAAAGATCGATCACGGAGTGGTACCCAGCAACATGCAGCTTCGCGAGCAGCGCTGAATAGTTCTCGCGAGTTGGGTGCAACACAAACTGCTCGTGTGAACGAGTGAGCAACGTATCGAAAAGTATCTCGGGTGCGATCTC
>CAIKHC010000082.1 GCA_903827085.1 uncultured Candidatus Nemicrothrix sp.
ACTCGCTGATGTTGCGAAGTCTGCAGGTGTTGACGTCACGCTCAGCGTGTATCCAGAGATGCCGCATATCTGGACAATGAGCTACCCGGCATTCCCCGAAGCCGTCGAAGGCGTCACCGAAATGGCCGAGTTCGTCGCTCGCGTCACCGCTTGACGGTCACTCGCGCTGGCGGTTGAGTCAATCGATAACGAGCAGCGCTTCTTGGCGTTCTGTTTCGAACTTCAGCATGAGTTCTGTGTTGGCGTGGAGTGCCCGCTGGATTTCTGTAGTTGAGGCGTTTCCGACTCGTAGCCAGATCGCCTTAGGTGGTGGAACCAACGATGCGGCGAGATCGCGAAAATCAGAGTCTTTGGAGACGATGGTGAAGCCATGCTCACCTGCCCAGTCCCAGATCTCGCGATCAGTTGCTTGGTCAAGACCTAGTTGGATGACGTGGAGACTCCTTTTGAATTCGCTACCAACGCGTTCAACAAGAAACCGCGAGAGGTTCTGGTCGAACAGCAGTTTCACGAAGCGTTTGGAGTGCGACGCTCGCGCACTGACTCAAACTCAACTGCAGCATTCACGAGTTCGTTCGTCAGTTCGGGGAAGTCGGCGACGATCTGTGCAATCGTCATTCCCGATGCGAGGTAGTCAAGGACGTCTTCAACGGTGATGCGTGTACCCGCGAAGCAAGGCTTCCCGCCACGCACTCCCGGAGTTGTCACGACGACCGTAGAGAGATCCACAGAAAAAGGCTACCGATCATGGTGACTGAATGCCACGGACTTTTAGCCTGTCTCTGCTGGGAGAGGGCAGTGAATCCCGAATTTGGCTATGAATTCGACGGGAAACGGCCGCGAGATGACCTAGTGGCGATCGCCGCTGCATCGCGGATCTTGGTTCCGGCGTTGATCACGGTTTCTGCATCAAGGCCGGGTGGAAATCCAGTCGCAGAAATCGCGGCAATAACTTCGCCGTCGGCGCCGAAGACAGGCGCGGCGATTGTTCCAACGTCGAAGCGACTGTTCGTGCTCAGGTCAACAACGGGGTAGTCCTCGGTTGCGAGGACTGCGAACAATTCGGTGACGTCATTGCGAAGTTCGGCGTTGCTGGGGGAGTCCGATAACGAATAGGTGCGTTCGCCGAGTTGTCGTTGTGTGTCGGAACCAGCAGAAACGGCAAATCCGCGTGTGCGAGCGAGCTCAAGCGCAGCGTCGTAGCGAGCAGTCGCAGCCGATGAATGATCAGGCGAGCGTTTCAACCATTGTTCGATCTCATGATCCTCTGACCACGCGAGAAACACCGCGCCGAGCGGCGGCACCAATGGCACTCGTTCGCCTTCGCGGATGCCAGGACCAAACGCGCTGTGTTGACCAGAGCGCGCCACAAAAATGATTTCGTCAACGGTGCGCGCTGACACCAAAACTTCAACGCCGAGTTCTGCAGCCAATGGTTCGATCACCTGACGAGCTGCATCAATCGCAGGGTGATGTTCAAGCGCAACGACACCGGCAACAACCAACGCAGGTCCGAGTGAGTACGCGCGGCTAGTCGTATTGCGTGACACGTGGCCGCTGCCCTCAAGTACAGCGAGGGTTGCGTGGGCCGAACCCAAACTCATGCCCGTGCGCCGCACGAGTTCGGTGAGGGTGAACCGCTCGGTGGGGTGGGTGACGAGGAGGTCGAGGATTTGGATCGCTCGGCTGGCAGCCGGGGCGGGACGGGCCATGACAGCGCCTTCGGGTCGATTGACCGGGTGTGACCGGTGTCCTACGGTGGCTGGAGCATAGCGAAGAGTTCTTCGCAATAGCGAAACAAGTGCCGTATGCCCGGCGTCGACGACGCAGAGGAGAGGAACCGAGCAATGACCTCGAACACCGATGGCCGACCGGCCCTCTCCAACGAACTCATTGAACAGTTCTCATTGCATGGCCGCACCGCCGTCATCACCGGTGCCGCGGGCGGTATTGGTCGCCAGGCCGCCATCACGTTCACCCAAGCCGGTGCAAACGTGGTCATTGCTGACGTCGGTATCGCTGGTCTTGAAGAAACGGCCGCGCTGGTCGCCGCTGCGGGCGGTAAGGCCACTGTCGTACCCACCGACGTATCCGATCGCGATCAGGTCAACGCCCTTGCTGACGCCGCAATCAAGACCCACGGCCGTCTCGACATTTGGGCCAACGTTGCTGGCGTTATTCGCTACATGAACATCGTCGATGCAACCCCCGAAGATGTGGAGTTCATCACCAAGGTGAACTTGTGGGGCACCTATTGGGGCGTTGCTGCTGCCGGGCGCGCAATGACCAACGGCGGATCAATCATCAACGTGTCCTCGGCCGGTGGCGATATGCCGGCACCGACACTTTCGATTTATGCAATGACCAAAGCTGCGGTTTCGCACCTCACTCGTTGTGCGGCGGTGGAACTTGGCGCCAATGACATTCGCGTCAATGCCATTGCCCCAGGTTTTACCGACACGCCAATGGTGCAGGGTCGTTGGACGAACGCCGACGGTTCAGTGAACGAAGCCGAGCGCGAGTCCTACACAACGACCCGCGCTGCGCAATCACCGCTAGGCACAATCGCCACTGCCGAAGACCAGTCCTGGGCAATGCTGTATCTCGCCAGCGATGCGTCACGGTTCGTTACCGGACAGGTGATCCGCCCTAACGGTGGCGTGGTGATGGCATGACGTTTTCACTCAATGAACAACTCACGAACGGAACAGTGCGATGACAACCGGCGACAACTCTCCAGTACCCGATTTCCTTTCACGTCTTCGCGTCGACGGTCGCACCTTTGTTGTGGCCGGTGCCGGCGTTGGCATGGGACGCATGACTTCGCATGCACTCGTGCAGGCGGGCGCAAAGACCGTGGTGTGCGTCGATGTCGATGCTGACCGCGCTGCCGAGATTGCAGCCGAAATCGGACCAGGTGGTGTTGCCTGGGTAGGCGATGTCACCACTCGTGAAGGTGCAAAGAAGCTCGCGGCCGACGCCGAAGCAATCAACGGTCGCATCGACGGGCTCGTCGACATCATCGGCATGGCTCGTTGGGAATCCATCCTCGACATGACCGACGAAACCTTCGATTGGGAAATCGACATTTGCCTTCGTCACGCGTTCTTGTTGTCACAAGAATTTGGCCGTCGTATGTCCAAGACCGATGGCGGCACGATGGTGTTCATCGCGTCGGTCAGTGGTCTCACCGCCGCACCGATGCACGCCGCTTACGGAGCAGCAAAGGCTGGCCTCATGGCATGGGTGCAGACCCTGGCCATCGAACTCGGCGGGTTTGGCATTCGTGCCAATGCCGTTGCTCCGGGCACGATCCTCAGTCCTCGCATGGAAGCGGCATTCACCGACGAACAACGGGCCCTCAACGCAAGCAATTCGCCCATGGGCAAGATGGGTTCCACCTCCGATATCGCCTCGGCGGCTCTGTTCTTCTCCAGCGATATGTCGGCCTATGTGACCGGTCGCACGCTCGTTGTTGATGGCGGCGTGGACTCCAAATTCCCGTATCCCGTCACACTCTGATCCTTCGCTTTTTCAGGGGTTCTGCGGGCTGACTAGTGTCGGCTCGTCAACCTGACGTCCCTGTGGAGGACCCCCCGTGAAGACCCCCGTTCGCGTAGCTGTCACCGGTGCTGCCGGCCAGATCGGCTACAGCCTTCTGTTCCGTATTGCTAGTGGCCAGATGCTCGGAGAAGACCAGCCGGTCATCCTCCAGCTTCTCGACATCACTCCGGCCATGGATGCACTCAAGGGCGTTGCGATGGAACTCGAAGACTGCGCCTTCCCGCTGCTTTCGGACATTGTGCGCACCGATGACCCGAGCGAAGCGTTCGGCGACATCTCCTATGCACTTCTTGTTGGTGCTCGTCCCCGCTCAAAGGGCATGGAGCGCAAGGATCTGCTCGAAGCAAACGGTGGCATCTTCAAGCCACAGGGCAAGGCGCTGTCAGACAACGCCGCTTCCGATGTGAAGATCCTCGTTGTCGGTAACCCCGCCAACACCAATGCACTCATCGCCATGAACAATGCGCCGAACATTCCGAAC
>CAIKHC010000083.1 GCA_903827085.1 uncultured Candidatus Nemicrothrix sp.
ACCGCCGAGAACCTTCAGGAGTCCCAGAGTGCGAACAAAGTTGGGTCGGTGACCCAGCCGGTCAACGAGGTTGAGCACCTTCTGGGGCATGGTGAAGTCGTAGGCACCGCTCGCGATCATGACGAGTCCGGTGACGACTGAGAAGAAAACTGCTGCACTACCCATGGGGGCCAACGCTATTCCGAGACATTGGCTGCAACGGGGATCCCGTCATCTGCGCCATGGGGAGAGAGCAGTAGCCTGAGCGCCATGACTGAGTACGAACCAAGCCCCTGGGAACCAATCGCAGACCACGTCGAGCGTTATATCGCCACTAATGGCGAGGACGGATTCCTTTGGGAGGGCGGGGAAGTCATCATTCTCACCACGACTGGTGCAAAGTCTGGCAAAGAACGTCGCACACCCCTGATCCGGGTAACCGACGGCGTACGCTATTTCTGCGTTGCGTCGATGGGTGGCGCGCCGAATAACCCGCAGTGGTTCCACAACATGGTCGCCAATCCATCGGTGTCGGTTCAGGACCGAGCCGACGTCCACAAGCTTGTGGCCCGAGTCGCAACGGCTGAGGAAAAGGCCAAGTACTGGTCGATCGCTACGGGTGCATGGCCGGCCTACGACGATTACCAGGCAGCAACAGATCGCGACATCCCACTTGTTATCTGCGAGAAGGCCTGAACCGGGGCTGATGATGGCAGCAGAGCACGCACACTCTGCTGATCACGTCCATTCTTCGGGCTGCGGGCCAAGGCGATCACGTCTGGCCGCAACGATGGCGTTGCCTCTCGGACCATTGCGTTGGTTAGTGGTCGGATGCATTGGTCTCGCAGCAGTTGGTTTCGTTCTACCGTTTTCGCCGATTCCGCCGTGTCCGTTCTTAACGATCACTGGTGTTCCTTGTCCGTTATGCGGAATGACTCGATCAGCACGGGCTGTCATGCGATTCGATCTTTCGTCATCGTTGCAATATCAGCCTTTCGGGCTTGCTGCGTTTTTGTGCGGATTGATCATCCTCGCTCTTTGGGCGATCCCGAAAACTCGAGCAGTTTCTGTGATTCGAATACCCGTTGCGGTAGTTGTTGCGGTAGTCGCCGTTTCGTGGATCTGGAACATCGCGTTCAACCCGACATTCGCGTGATTTACGTTCGTAGCGGAAAACGACAAACGCCCCGGCGAACCGGGGCGTTTGCGGAACAACGGTTTGTGATCAGGCCGCGACTGCGCCCTGTGCTTCCCACAACTCATTGGCAGCGTTCTGAACTTGAACGATCCAGATGAAAACTCCCACGAAGGGAAGAAGAATCCAGAGTCCGTGGATCGCGTTTACGCGCTCGGACATACCGGCACGCTTACGGGTCTCGCCGACCTGCCACGGAATAAGGAAGATGGCGACGATGCCGCAGACGATCGTGATCAGGAGGCCGACGATGCCGGTCACGCCTTCTTTGTCGAATTCGTTCGTTTCCTTGAACATTTCGTAGTGCCAGTAGATGCCATAAATGCCAAGAGTGACAATGGTCAGTAAAATGACAACGGCTGGATTGCGGATTTTTCCAATAGGACGCATTGGAACTCCCCCTTTGGTTAATGGAGACATCGAAGATGCTCCTGCTGTGAGCGTAGATGTTTTGGATCTGCTGAGACGGGATTGCCTCAAACGTTCATTCTCCGGCCTTCATGAGTTCAATCGAACGCCATCCGAGCGACTTTGAACTTCGAGACGGCTAGGTTTCGACATCAGGGGGTAGCCATGACGTTTGATCCGTTGACTGCTGCATTCGATGATCCTGGATTCGCTGACTTGCGACAACAGTGTCCTGTCTCGAAGACAGAAATGGGTGCTTGGTATTTCGCGCGTTATGACGACACTGTTGACGGAGCAAAGAGCGTCGACCGTTTCATTGCAAGCTTCCGCGAACCGGGGGTTGTGGTTGCTCCTGAAGAGCAACTCATCAGCGAAATTCCTGAACCGCGTCATGGTCAGATTCGGAGAATTATCAACTCAGCAATCGCCGCACACCGTATTGGTCGCGTCGAGCCATTTTGCGTTGATCTTTGCCACTCACTCCTTGATGGCATTCTCCAGGCGGCGGGGCCGGTCGATTTGGTTTCGGATTACGTCATGCCAGTGCCGAACAACGTCATCGCCCATTTGTTGGGTGCACCTCCCGAGGATTTTTGGCGATGGGCGAACTGGTCCGATGATGTTGTGCAGGGCACATATCCAACAAAGAATCGGAATGAACGCGGTGAAGGGCTTGCCGGTGCTCATCCAGAGTTTGTGGCCTACGTCGACGGATTGATCGCTGACCGACGCCGTGAGCCCACTGACGATTTCATAACCCGGCTCATCAACACCGAAGTAGATGGGCGCAAACTCACCGAGGTCGAAGCCAGAACGCAACTCGTTTTCCTCTTCGTTTCTGGAAATGAAACCACCCGTCATCTCATAGGAAATCTTTTGTGGCGAGTTTCGAGGGACCCCGAGTTATTCGCCACGCTGAAGAATGACCGCTCGCTCATCCCGTTGGCGGTCGAAGAATGTTTGCGACTCGATCCTCCTGTGAAGTTCCTGATGCGTAACTGCATGATCGATACCAATGTCGCCGATGTCGAAATTCCTGCGGGAGCAAAGGTTGCGTTCGGTATCGGTTCGGGGAACCGTGACGACAACAAGTTCGATGACGGGAACAGTTTCCGCCTTGATCGCTCTGATCCGAGATCGCACCTTTCCTTCGGTGGCGGACCCCATGTCTGCCCTGGAGCAATGCTCGCAAGACTCGAAGCCCGAGTGGCGCTCGATGTGTTTCTTGATCGCGTGAAGGAAGTCGCACTGGTCGACGGCGAGTTCAAAGGCGTTGAGGTGTTCTGGGCGCACGGTCCGGCGACGCTTCTGGCAAACATCGCTGGGAACTAGCGTCAGTGGCTTCACGGAACGAGGGGAAGTCATGGCTGGTCGGCTTGAGGGGAAAGTTGTCATCATTACGGGGGCTGCCCGTGGGCAGGGTCTCGCCGAGGCACAACTCTTCGCCGCTGAAGGGGCACACGTCATTGCGGGTGACGTCCTCGAACACGACGGACTCCATCTCGACGTGACCTCGCCCGAAAGCTGGGCTTCGGCGGTCGCTGGGGCGATGAAGGAGCACGGCCGTATCGACGTCCTGTTGAATAACGCCGGTGTACGTGCGGTAGCCCCGGTGCATGAGATGCCGCTTGCCGATTTCCAGCGGGTTCTCGACATCAACCTCATAGGGCCGCTCCTTGGAATCCAGGCAGTTGTTCCGCATATGCCCCGTGGAAGTTCCATCATCAACGTGTCTTCGCTAAATGGACTCGCTGCAAATGCGAATACATCGGCCTATACGACCTCGAAGTTCGCATTGAGGGGCCTGACGAAGTCGGCAGCATTGGATCTGGGCCCGCTTGGTATTCGAGTCAACGCGATTCTTCCAGGTGTTATTCGTACGCCGATGGTGTCGTACATCGTTGATGACTACGAAGAGCGGTTGGCCTCTGGGCTTCCACTCGGGCGCATCGGTGAACCGATGGACGTTGCGAGTGCCGCGCTCTTCCTTGCGAGTGACGATTCTGCATGGGTGAGTGGTCTCGACCTCACCATTGACGGTGGCCAAATGGCCAGCACCCCGAAACTCTGAGGACTACCTATGGATCGCCTGAACCTCGTCGATCCGAGTCTCTATCTCGATGGAGTGCCTCGCGACTACTTCCGTTGGCTTCGTGACAATGATCCGGTTGCGTGGCATGACGAGCCCGGTGGCCCCGGCTATTGGGTACTGACCCGATTCGACGATGTCGTTGCTGCCAATCGCGACTGGGAGTTGTATTCGAACTCC
>CAIKHC010000084.1 GCA_903827085.1 uncultured Candidatus Nemicrothrix sp.
GGCAAGGAAGTAGTCGCGCCACTTCGGAGTTCTGGCCACCCACTCGATGTTGTAGTTCGAGATGTCCGGAGCCATGAGTTCGTTTTCTTCATGCACGTGATCCGGATTCATCGGGTGCATCGCAGCGATGAACGGGGCGCCGGCCTGCATTGCTTCCCACTGACCCTGGCAACGAGTCCAACGAGGGTCGACGCCATCAGTAGGAGTTGCCTCGCTGGGATCGGGAACCGGTTCATACGATTCCCACAGGGGCATCGAACGAAATCGGCTGTCGGCAGCAAGAAGATTCACCAGGTTCGTGGTGCCCGAACGTGGAAGCCCGATCACGATCACCGGCTTCTCGATTGGGATATCGAGAATCTCAGGATGTTGCTTCAGCAGTTCCCGAATGCGCAGTCGATTCGACGCGTACCGAACGCAATCACCGAACATCATCATCCGACCGAGTCCGGTGCGCTCCGGGTCGGCGTTCATTTCGTCGAGCTGGACCTCGAGCCGCTCGCGAAAGTCGTCAGTACCGAAATCGCTTAGCCCTGTTTGAGTGACGGCTGCGGCGCAAACCGCGTCGACAGTGAGTTCCGTTTGAACTGTCTCGCCATAGTCAAGACCCATGCGCTGCATGTCGTTGAGAACAGGAGTACGGAGATCGTCGATTCGAATTTCGTTCGCCATTTCAACCTTTACTTAGAGAGCAAGCCATCCGCCATCAATGGCGAAGGCAGTTCCAGTAGTGAACGACGACGCTGCCGAACAGAGAAAGAGAATCGCCGAAGCAACTTCTTCCGGTGTTCCCATGCGACGCATGATTTGATTCGAGAGTTCCCCGTCGAGCATCTCGGGAAACGGCTTCATCGGCGCCGTCATGGGAGTGTCAATCAGGCCAGGTGCAACCGCATTCACACGGATGCCGTCCTCGGCCCAATAGAGAGCAAGGTTGCGAGTGAGAGCGAGCAGTGCAGCCTTCGACGAGGAGTAACCAGGGACAATCGTTGTGGCTCGATAGGTCATCATCGAAATGACATTGACCACACTTGCCCCGCCCGGCATCGAACTTTTCGCCAACGCCTCACGGCTACGAACAGAAAGTCGTTGTGCTCCTTCTACGTTCATCGCAATTGATGCATGAAACCCTTCGGGGCTCCACTCATCGAGCCCATCAGGAAAACTTGCACCCGCGTTGTTGATTAACACGTCGAGAGTGCCAAGGCTCGCCGCAAGGGCATCGACAGCATCGCCATCACGCATTTCGAGCTGCTTATACGTGAACCGTGAAAGTTCGGTGTCGTAGTCAGCAGCCGAGGAACGAGTGCCAGTAACAGTCACAGATGCACCCGCGTCAGCAAACGCTGTCGAAGCTGCGTATCCAATACCGCTGGTTCCGCCGGTGACGAGAACCTTTGTCCCTGTGAAATCGAATGAAACGCCGTTCATTGGGCACCTTCCATTGTGATCATGACCTTGCCGCAGTCTTTCGATCCCTCAAGGATCGCAAGTCCGTCACCAAATTCTTCAAGTGAAAGTTTGTGGCTAATGACGGCCGACAAATCGCGACGCCCAAGGAGTTCAATGGCGTCTTCAAATCGTTCCGGATATTCCATAGAACCGCGCACGGTGAACTGCTTCATCAAAACGTCCAAGAAATTGGTAGGGATAGGTCGGAAGTGCAACGCAACAATGACAAGCCGGCCGTCGACACGGCCCTTCTGCAAGACCTCGCCGATCACGCTGTCGGCACCCGATGCTTCGATGAACACATCGGTTGCTGGCGTGGGTCCGAACATGAACGGCACCTCGCCGTGGATGCGCTTGAGTTCGGCCCACACATCAACCTCAGATGGGTCAAGCACATGGGATGCCCCCATCTCCTTCGCCAACGCAAGTCGTGTGGGGCTGAAGTCAATGGCAACGACGTCGGTCACACCGCGATCGGCGAGCGTTGCGATGGCAAAGAGCCCGATGGGGCCGCAACCGA
>CAIKHC010000085.1 GCA_903827085.1 uncultured Candidatus Nemicrothrix sp.
CTGGAAGCCGGTGGGCGACGATGCTTGGGAATTCACGCTCCGCCGCGGTGTGCGCTTTCACAATGGATCGGACTTTACCGCCGAAGATGTGGCCTTCACGCTGGAACGCATTCCGCAGGTGGTGAATAGCCCCGGGTCCTTCCGCACCTACACGCAAGCGATCACGGGCGTTGAGATCATTGATTCCCACACCTTACGCTTCCGTACCAATGGCCCGGCGCCATTGCTGCCGACCGATCTGGCGCAAGTGCCCATGCTGGACCGTGAAACGCACCAAGGTGCGACGACCGAGGAAGACCACGGTGATGCCGCCCGTTTCGTCGGCAAGCGTGAGTTCGAGGCTCGCAACCTGATCGGCCCATGGTTGCACCCGAAGCGCTTTGACTCGGCCCGCAACCTTGACCTTCTCGCGCCACTTCACATCGGCAATCGGCACAACGCCAGTAAGGGAACGAGTCCCAAGGTCAGCGAACTGCTTTCCGGTCTGATCAATGCGCTCTTTTTCGAGACGCTTTGCACTACCTGAGAAAATCCCCATCTCAGTGACGAATCCCTGTTGTGCCCGACATCGATCCGGTCTCGACCTTATGGATGCGTTGGCCCTTCGACGTTCTCGTCAAGTGGTACGGAACAAAGGTCACGTTTGCGTGCGGGACGTCGGCAAGCGCTTTGGCAATGCCGTCGGCAGTGTGGTCATGAAGGAATCGATGCCATGCCGAGCGGTACTCGCGACGGGGGATGAGGACCGTCACTTCGGTGTCACCATCGGCAGCGAGTTCGGACACAACCTCAAGGACGGTTCGGTTGATTCTTCGATCGGGACATTCGCGCACATCGAGAGAAATTTGTTTGAGTGGCAAATTGCTCCACTCTCTTGAGAGCTCTTGAGCCTTTTGTTCGTCGACAGCGATATGAACTGCATCAAGTCGATCTGGATTCAGTGCGCGGGCGTACTGAATTGCACGAGCAGAAGTGCGATCAATTTTGTCGATGAGTACAACGACGGCATGACGCTTGAGGACGGGGGCGGTGGCAGCAAGGGTCGCGTCTTCTGCGAGTTCGGCCTTTTCTGCTTCGTATTGGTGATTCAGACGGACAACGACCCACACGAAGATTGGGATCATTAAAAGAATGACCCACGCGCCGTCGAGGAATTTTGTCGCACTGATGACCACCGTCACGACAGCAGTCACAACTGCGCCGATGCCGTTAATCAAGAGCCCGGTCTTCCATCCTTGTTCCTTCAAGCGGATGTGGTGACGGGCCATGCCGGCCTGGGACAAGGTGAAACTGAGGAATACACCGATTGCGTAAAGCGGAATGAGACGACTCACATCGGCACCAAGAATGACGACGAGCACGGCAGCCATAACGGCAAGCGTCAAGATGCCATTGCTGTAGACGAGCCGATGACCGCGTTTGGTGAGCTGTCGCGGCAAGAAGGAGTCTTCCGCTTGAAAGCTGGCGAGACGAGGGAAGTCGGCAAAGCCGGTATTGGCGGCCATGATCAAGATGAACATCGTCGCGAACTGCGTAAAGACGAACATCAGTCGGCCAAGTCCAGAACTGCCGTACACGCCCTCGGCGATCTGGGCAATGACGGTCTTGCCTGCCACAGGAATGGTGTGAAGTTCAGAAGCGAGCCATGAGATGCCAACGAACATGAGCCCGAGCATCGTTCCCATGATGACGAGCGTCTGTGCTGCGTTTTTCCACGATGGCTCACGGAAGGCGGGAACGCCATTGGAAATCGCCTCAACGCCGGTGACGGCCGCGCCACCCGATGCGAACGCGTGCAAGACGAGGAACCAACCAACCGCGCTTACGCCAACGGCTTCGTGGGCTTGTTCTGGGTTCATCTCCTCGATGGAGATTTGATCAAGGCCTCCGCCAAAACCTGCCTTGTACAGCCCGTACCCGATCATGAGGGCCATGGCGACGACGAATGCGTAGGTCGGGACAGCAAAAATACGCCCTGATTCCTTCACGCCTCGAAGGTTGCCGAGCGCAACAATTGCGATGAAGAAGAGAGCGATGAAGATTCGGTAGGGATAGAGCTCAGAGAAAACGGAGTAGAGGGCAGCGGTTCCGGCCGACGCCGAAACGGCAACAACCAAGATGTAATCGGTAAGGAGAGAAACGCCGGCGACCTGGGCGGGAAGCACGCCAAGATTGTCCTTCGTGACGATGTAGGCGCCGCCTGCAGATGGATAGGCCTTGATCGTTTGCCGATAGCTCAGAACCAAGATGATCAACACGCCGATCATCGCGAAAGTGATTGGCATTACGAATTGAAACGCAACAAGGCCAATACCTGCGAGCAGCAAGGTATGGAGGATCTCTTCTGTTGCGTACGCCGCTGATGAAAGGTTGTCTGATGCAAAGACAGCGAGTGCAGTCGGTTTGCCGAGACGCTCGTGTTCGAGTTGGTCGGTGTTCAGCGGGCGACCAAGCAGCCGGTTTTTGAATCGAAAGGTCCGACTTTCAGGGATCGGTGTTCGAGAAGAAGGCGGCAGTGGTGCCGGGCCGCCGGCGGAGGGACTCGCAGTGGGAGTTGTCATGACTCACCTAGTTGACACCCGCAGGGCCACTGAACGCAATCACCCGTGAGCCGAATCACATTTCGGAAACCTGAACAGGTGCGATTGCGGGTGACGCCAAAGGCGGGTGCGGCCGATAACGGGTTAGGGAGGTGTCGGCCGAGCGGGTGGCTAGCCTTCAGCCCTCACCCCCGGCACGCTCTGTGCCGGGCATACGCGCGTGTCCTGAGGTCCCATGGCTCTGTCCGATCTGATCCCGATGATGGCCGATGAGCCCGCGCTCGTCTCGATCCTGGGACGTCGTGAAGGTTCCATCGTCATCCCGGAACCAGCCCGAGCCATCACGATTTCTTCACTGGTTGAACGGGCTGAGCGTCGACCAGTGGTGGTTGGTGTGCCAACGACCGCCGAAGCCGAGCGTCTCGTGCATGACCTCGCGGCGTTCCTGGGCCCGAATGAGGTCGAGTTGTTTCCCGCTTGGGAAACACTTCCGTTCGAACGAGTGAGTCCTGCGATCGACACGATGGGCCGGCGCTCACGAGTGCTGTGGCGACTGCACGAACCCGAACGGGCCCCGGCAGTGATCGTGGCGCCGGTTCGGGCGCTGGTTCAGCGGCTTGGGCCTCATGTTGGTGAAATCGAACCGATCACAATTGGTGTTGGTGACGTTGCTGATCCAGTCGAACTGATCGAACGACTCGTCCGATTCGGATATCGCCGAGAGGTACAGGTTGAGCACCGCGGTGAAGTTGCAGTCCGAGGTTCGATTGTCGATATCTATCCGAGTACTGCCGATGTTCCGGTGCGAATCGATCTTTGGGGCGATGAAGTTGATCGCCTCACCGAGTTTTCGATTGCCGACCAGCGAGCAACCGTTTCGGTTGCCGAAGTAACAATTTTCCCTTGTCGCGAACTCCTTCCCACTGAGGAAGTGCGTGAGCGTGCAGCAGTCCTTGTCGGCACGCAGCCTTGGGGGCGGGAGCAGTGGGAGCGACTTTCTGAGGGCCAGATGTTCGATGGCATGGAGAGTTGGTTGCCATGGTTGGTCGATGACGATGCGGATGATCCAGATGTTCTTTTCGATCTGCTCCGAGACGACGCGCAAATTCTGCTGATCGAACCGCGACGCATGCGCGATCGCGCTGGCGACATCCTCGCTGAAGAACAAGACCTCGAGCAGTCGCTCTCACGAACATGGGGGGCCGAAGGTTCCTTCCCTCAACTTCATGTTCCGTTCGAACGACTTCTTGGCCGCACAAGAGCACCAATGTGGACAGTGCTCGATATCCCCGATGCGCCCAGCACGCCAGTCGTCGGAGCATCGGGTTGGGATCCCGTTGTCGGCGATGGAAACCTCCTCGTCGAACAATTGCGCTCGATGCTTGCTGATGGTGCAACGGTTGTTGTGGCTGCTGATGGAACCGGTTCAGCCGATCGGTTAGTGGCATTGCTCGGCGATCAAGGCCTTCACCTTTCATTCGATGAACGCGGACGCGAAGACCTTTCGACACCGGGCGGACATGTCGTCGTTGCGCCACTCGAGCGCGGAGTTCGGTTGCCGCAGATCGGTCTTGCACTTCTCGCTGAATCCGATATCACGGGGCGTCGTCGCGCTCATCGCCGTGCACGACCGCGTAAGGCAGTGGCTCAAGGGCATTTCGACGACCTCGCGCCTGGCGACTTTGTCGTTCACTATCAGCATGGTGTTGGCCGATATGGCGGAATGGTCAAGCGCGCAATCGGTGGAGTTGAGCGCGACTATCTCCTTCTTGAATACCGCGGTGACGACCGTCTTTATGTTCCAAGCGATCAAGTTGATGCGGTGCGGCCCTTCACGGGGAGCGATTCGCCCAGCCTGAGTCGTCTTGGCGGTGGCGAATGGCAAAAGAACAAAGCCCGAGTTCGTGAAGCGGTCACCGAGATCGCGCAGGAACTCGTGGTGCTGTACCAAAAGCGCATTCACGCACCCGGTCACGCGTTCGCTCCCGATACTCCCTGGCAGCACGAACTCGAAGAGTCCTTCCCCTACGAACCCACCCCCGATCAGAAGACTGCGATTGCGGACGTGAAGGCGGATATGGAGGCCGAGTCCCCGATGGATCGACTCGTTTGCGGCGATGTCGGTTTCGGAAAGACTGAAGTCGCAGTGCGAGCGGTTTTCAAGGCAGTGCAAGACGGCAAACAAGCAGCAGTGCTGGTGCCAACAACACTCCTTGCGCAACAGCATTTACAGACCTTTAGTGAACGATTCGCTGGTTATCCCGTTCGAGTCGAAATGCTCAGCCGGTTCTTGACGAATGCGCAGGCCAAGAAGGTGATTGCCGATCTCGAAACCGGCGATGTCGATGTTGTGATTGGAACGCACCGGCTCTTGGCAGATGGGTTGGCGTTCAAAGATCTCGGGCTCCTGGTTGTGGACGAAGAACAGCGATTCGGCGTTTCACATAAAGAGGCCATCAAGGGGCTCAAAGTTGGCGTCGATGTACTGACGCTTACGGCCACACCAATCCCGAGAACACTTGAGATGAGTCTCACGGGTATTCGCGATCTCACGTTATTGAACACGCCGCCGAGCGAACGTCAGCCGATTCTCACCTATGTCGGCGAGTACGACGAGCGCGCAGTGGCCGAATCGATTCGGCGTGAGTTGCTTCGTGAAGGGCAAGTCTTCTTTGTGCACAATCGCGTGCAGGACATCGAGCGCGTTGCGGCGCACCTTGGTGAGCTAGTACCCGAAGCGCGGATTGCTGTTGCGCATGGACAGATGGACGAAGGAACGCTCGAGAAAGTTGTTCTCGATTTCTGGGAAGGCGAATTCGACGTACTCGTCTGCACCACCATCATCGAGTCAGGTATCGATATGCCCACGGTCAACACCTTGGTGGTTGATCGCGCTGACCTTCTTGGGCTTGGTCAACTCCATCAGTTACGTGGGCGCGTGGGGCGTTCGGGAAGCCGCGCGTATGCCTATTTGTTCTTTCCTCCGGATCGAGCACTTACCGAACAAGCTTTCGAGAGACTGCGCACGATCGGAGAAGCGACCGAACTCGGATCTGGTTTCCGCATCGCAATGCGCGACCTTGAAATTCGAGGAGCGGGCAATTTGCTTGGCAGCGGACAAAGTGGCCACATCTCGTCGGTCGGATACGACCTCTATTGCCAGATGGTCACCGAAGCGGTAGCCGAGTTGAAGGGCGAGCCGATTCCGGAACCGGCCGAAATCAAGCTTGAGCTTCCGGTCGATGCTTCGTTACCTGCGTCGTATGTCGAACGTGAAGACCTACGACTCGAGGCCTACCGGCGTCTTGCCGCGGTGATCTCGGCTGCTGAAGTTGCCGATATTCGGGCCGAGTGGGAAGACCGCTTCGGACCGGTGCCTGAAGATGCCGAAGCGCTCCTTGAGGTTGCCCGGCTTCGGGCGGAGTGCGTTCGAACCGGGGTTACCGACGTCACCGTGACCAAGGGGCCAGGATTTGGCGGTCCAAAGTTTGTTGCCCGGATCTCACCGTTAGCTCTTCGGACTTCTGCCACGATCCGGCTTGATCGCCTCTACAAAGGGTCGGTGTACAAGGCCGAGCCGCAGCAGCTGCAGCTTCACCTGAACTCGGCAGGGTCGATCATCGACGACCTCGTCTCGGCGCTGGCCGATCTCGTCCCTGAGGACGAGGGCTGACTCTCAGGCCCTCTGCTGGCTCCGTTAGTGTGAGCAACCTTGTGAAGACGACGCGAAATATCTCCATCACCGCCATCCTCCTCGCCCTCGTGCTTTCCCTCGTGGGTAGTTCATGTTCGGCGGTAAACCCGACCGCACTAACCGTGAATAGCTGGACACTTTCCGATTCGGAGTTCCAGTCACAGATCGAAGCTTTTGCCGAGGTGTACTCGACCTCGGGCGGAGCCAGTGAGCTCAAGTCGACCGATGGCAACTCGTGGTCAACCTCCTACACGTCGGCATTCCTGAACGATCAGTTGAATCTTCAGTTGGCTCAAGTTGGCGTCGCTGAGCGCGGTCTCACCGTGACTGATGCAGATCGAGCGAGTGCACGGGCGCTGCTCGAGGAGAACTTCACCAACGGCTCTGGCACCTCAGTGTTCAATAGTCTCCCGGCGAGCTATCAGCAGACGCTTATTGATGGTGTGGCAGCTCAGACCGTGCTCGGAGCGGCAATTGTTGCTGAGGCTCAAACCGACGAGGGTCTTCGCAATCTGTACGAGGCAACCAAGGATCAGTACCAAGAAGATCTCGTGTGCGCGAGCCACATCCTTGTACTCGCAGGTTCGGGTTCGGGTAACGCAGTTCCGACCGATGCTCAGTACGCAACCGCCCTGACGTCAATCAAGGACATTCAGTCGCAGATCAAGGGAACATCGAACTTCGCCCAGATCGCTGCAGCGAAGTCGCAGGACTCGGGATCAGCGACCTCAGGTGGCGCTCTTCCGTGCAGTCCGAAGGGTTCCTATGTGACGGAATTCGATAACGCGGCATGGACGCAGCCAGTTGGGGTTGTGGGTGAGCCAGTGAAGACCAAGTTTGGCTATCACCTTGTTCTCGTAACGGCTCGTGGCAAGTTGACGTTTGAACAACTGAAAGATTCGCTGAAGCAGTCCGTTGTTGACAATGCCGACGCGATTGTCGGCGCCGAACTCATGCGTATCGCCTCAACGGCAAGCGTGTCGGTGAACCTTCGGTACGGTCAGTTCGACGCAGCGACAGCGAAGATCATTGCTCCCTCAGGCGCCACCTCGACCTCGGTCGCCGGACTTCCGTTGCAGTGATCTGCACTCGCCGATGATGCCGCGAGTTGTCATCGTTGGGCTGGGGCCTGGCGATGTTGAACTCCTGACGATCGGCACTCGGGAGGCAATCAACGCGACCACAGTGCAATTCGTTCGAACGCGTCGACACCCGGCTGCGGTCGTGATGGAAGCGGCGACATCATTCGACGATGTCTACGAAACGGCGGCTTCTATTGACGAGGTCTATCCCGAGATCGTCGAACGATTGATCGCAGCAGCGACTGAAGCGGGTCAAATCCTTTATGCCGTTCCTGGTTCGCCGATTGTGGCCGAGCACACGGTGGAGCTCCTCCTGGCTGATCCTCGCTGCGAGGTCGAAATTATTCCTGCGCTTTCGTTCCTCGATCTCACATGGGCTCGTCTCGGAATCGATCCGGTGTCGGTTGGCGTACGAATTATCGATGGTCACCGATTCGCCGTTGAAGCAGCGGGGGAGCGTGGCCCTCTTTTGGTGGCGCAATGTGACTCGGCCGAGGTGCTCTCCGACGTGAAGCTCGCTCTTGATGCCGGAATCAATTCGTGTCTTGCGGCCGATGCAACTGTGACGGTGTTGCAGCGACTAGGGCTACCTGACGAAGTCGTTGAAGAAATTCCTTGGGCAGAAATCGATCGGATAGCGGCGGACCATCTCACTTCGATTTTTCTTCCTGAACTCTCGGCCCCGGTTGCCCAAGAGTTGGTTCGTTTCGCGGAGCTGGTCGCAGTGTTGCGCGCCGAATGTCCTTGGGACCGTGAGCAAACCCATGAATCTCTCCGTCGTCATCTTCTTGAAGAGTCCTACGAAGTGCTTGAGGCCATCGACCATCTCGATGTGGAAGCCGGCACGGGCTATGAACATCTGGAAGAGGAACTTGGAGATCTGCTTTTCCAGGTGCTCTTTCATAGTCAGTTGGCATCGGAAGAAGGTCAGTTCACAATTGCTGATGTCGCTCTCAACGTTCACGACAAATTGCGATCTCGACACCCGCATGTTTTTGGTGACGTCGAGGCGAAGGATGCTGACGCAGTAGTGAGCAATTGGGAGCAGATCAAGAAGGAAGAGAAGGGTCGCGAGAGCGTCTTCGACGGCGTTCCCGATGCGATTCCTGCGCTGCTTTACGCACTCAAGATCCAAAAGAAGGCTGGAGCGCTAACGGGCCTTGATCCGATCACTCTGCCCGTGCCGGCGTCGATCGAGGCGACACTCCGGGAATTTGGGGCATCGGTCGACGATCAAACCACTGGCGCGCTGCTGTTCGCGATCGTGGATGAGGCCCGGCGTGCTGGTGTCGACCCCGAGACGGCCTTGCGCGCAGCAGCGGTGAACTACCGCGATGCCGCTCGGAGTGCTGAACTAGGTGGACGCGCGGTTCTCTGACCGTCCCCACAGCTCGCGCGTCGACGTGGAAAACTGCCACCCGAGCGCCATTGACGAGGAGCCCCCGATCCCATGAGCATCATCGAACATATCGCTGGCCGCGAGGTCCTCGACAGTCGCGGTAACCCGACCGTCGAGGTTGAAGTCATTCTCGAATCCGGTGCGAATGGTCGAGCGATTGTTCCCTCTGGTGCATCGACTGGCGCGTTTGAGGCCGTTGAACTCCGCGATGGCGAGTCCCGCTACATGGGTAAAGGCGTGCTCGACGCTGTTGCCCATGTCGATGACGAGATCTACGACGCCCTCGTCGGATTCGACGCACTTGATCAGCGCGATATCGATCGAGTCCTTCTTGAACTTGATGGCACCGACAACAAGAGCCGTCTTGGGGCGAACGCGATCCTTGGTGTGTCGCTTGCCGTGGCGCGAGCCGCTGCCGATGAACTCGCTGTGCCGCTCTACCGCTATGTCGGTGGCGTGAATGCACATGTGCTTCCCGTTCCGATGCTGAACGTGCTCAATGGTGGCGAGCACGCCGACAACAACGTCGATATTCAAGAGTTCATGATTATGCCTGTGGGCGCAGCGTCGTTCTCCGAGGCACTGCGCTGGGGTGCCGAGACCTATCACGTGCTCAAGAAGGTTCTCCACGACCGCAATCTCTCCACCGCGATCGGCGACGAAGGCGGATTCGCCCCCAATCTCGCCTCGAATGAAGACGCCGTGAAGTTGCTGCTTGAAGCAATCGAGAAGGCCGGATTCACCCCTGGCACCGACATCGCTATTGCTCTCGATGCTGCTTCCACCGAGTTCTACAAGGACGGTAACTACGTCCTTGCCGGCGAAGGTCGATCACTGGCTCCGGCGGAGATGGTTGGGTATCTCCAGGAACTCGTCTCGAAGTACCCGATTGTTTCGATCGAAGACGGCATGGCCGAAGAAGACTGGGATGGCTGGTCGAAACTCACCGCTGCGATCGGCGACAAGGTCCAACTCGTCGGTGATGATTTGTTCGTCACGAATGTCGAGCGGTTGTCTCGGGGCATCGAAGCAGGCGTCGCAAACTCGATTCTGGTGAAGGTCAACCAAATCGGTACGCTCACAGAAACCCTTGAGTCTGTTGCTATGGCGACGCGTGCGGGCTACACGGCGGTCATGTCACATCGTTCGGGGGAAACCGAAGACACGACCATCGCCGACCTTGCTGTTGCAACGAATTGTGGTCAGATCAAGACCGGCGCTCCGGCCCGTAGCGATCGTGTGGCCAAGTACAACCAATTGCTGCGTATCGAAGACGATCTCGGCGACGCCGCGGCCTACTGGGGCGCTGCAGCCATCAAGCAGGTTGGCCGCTAGTCATGGCTCGTCTTCCCCGTCGATCACGCGCGGTGTCATCCGCGCCGCGGAAGCGCTCTGACGCGCCCGCGAAGTCTTCGGGGCCCAAACACGCCAAACCGCAGCGGTCGTTGCTAGCTCGATCCACATGGGTCGTCACCCCAGTCATCTTGGTGATCCTGACGGTTGCGGTGGTTGCCTTTCTTGCTCCAACACGCACGTTGCTCGATCAGCGCCGAACTGCTGCGACCGTTGAGCAGCGATTGGCCGAAATCGATCAGGCGAATGCTGATGCTCAGGCCCAAGCCGATGCGCTCAAGACCGATGCGGAGATTGAACGCATCGCTCGTGAGCAGTACGGCTATGCCAAGGCCGGTGAAGAGGTCTACCACCTGCTTCCCGAGGCTCAAGATCCGGTCCGAGTCCCGGACGCATGGCCGTTCGAGGGCTTAGGTTCCTCTCTCACCCGCTGAGAAGGTTCCCGACAGACGTCCACTAACCTCTGGTTGCCGCAACGGCACCTCGAGGGGGAGTGAACCACATGAGCGTGATGGGAACCCGTGTTCAGCGTCGGGAAGATCCGCTGTTCTTAACTGGCGGCGCCCTGTACACCGCCGATCTTCAAGAGCCACTGCTTGAAGGCGCGCTCTATGCGCATTTTGTTCGATCCACAATCGCTCATGCGCGCATAACCGAACTCGATGTTTCTGAAGCGCTCGCTGCACCAGGCGTCGTTGCCGTATTCACCGCTGCCGATGTTGCTGAGTCCGGTGACCTTTCTGCGCCACCTCCTGCTATTCCCGGCATGATTCCGGACATCCTCGCCCGGCCATGGCTCGCAACCGATGTTGTCCGTTACGTCGGCGAGGCGATTGTCGTCATCGTTGCTGAATCTGCTGTCGCCGCCGAGGACGCCTCCGAACTCGTGATTGTCGATTTCGATCCACTCGACGTTGTTGTTGATCCAGTGTTTGCCGCAACCGATCAGGTCTTGCTGCATCCTGAGCACGGTTCAAACACGGCGCTCGAAGTTCCGTTTGGCTTCACCGAAGAGTTATTCGACGGTTGCGAAGTTGTTGTCACGCGCGACATCGTCAATCAGCGCGTCGCCGTTGCCCCACTTGAACCTCGTGGCGTCGCGGTCGTGTGGCACGAAGGTCGCCTGATCGCATGGGTATCAACCCAAGCTCCACATTCGGTCAAGGGCAAGCTTGCTGGCGTTTATGAACTTGAGCCGCAACAGGTCCATGTGATCGCTCCTGCTGTTGGCGGCGGGTTCGGCGCCAAGATCAATCTTCAGACCGATGAACTTTTGCTGCCGTGGGTTTCACGCAAAGTCAACCGACCAATCCGTTGGGCCGAGTCGCGTAGCGAGTCAATGGTGTCGATGCCGCATGGTCGCGGTCAGGTTCACAAGATCGAAATCGGAGGCTCGAAAGACGGCAAGGTCGAGGCCTATCGACTCACCGTTCTGCAAGACGTCGGTGCGTATCCGGGCATGGGCGCGTTCCTCCCGTTTATGACGCGCACGATGGCTCCGGGTACCTATGACATCCCAAAGGTGGAGTGCAATACCAAGTCAGTGATGACAAACACCACGCCGATCGAGGCCTATCGCGGTGCAGGTCGTCCCGAGGCGACTGCAGCCATTGAGCGAGCATTCGACCTCTTTGCTGCTGAAATCGGCATGGACCCGGTTGAGGTGCGTCGACGCAACCTCATTGCTGCCGATGCGTTCCCCTTCACCACCCAGACCGGAGCGATCTACGACAGCGGCGACTATCAAGCTGCGCTCAACCTTGCCCTTGCCGAAGCTGACTACGAAGGATTGCGTGCTGAACAAGCTGCTCGTCGTGCAGCGGACGACCCGGTGCAACTCGGCATTGGTGTTTGTGTCTATGTCGAGATCACTGCTGGTCCGGCCGGTAGCCATGGTGAATTCGCCAAGGTTGTCCTTAGTAAGGACGGTGGACTCACGGTGTACACCGGCTCCTCATCACACGGCCAGGGTCACAACACCGCGTGGGCGATGCTTGCCAGTGACCTCACTGGCATTCCGATGGACGCCATCGAAGTTGTTGCCGGCGATACCGATCGCGTTGCCGAAGGTATGGGCACGATGGGTTCCCGCTCATTGCAGTTGGGTGGTTCGGCGGTCTGGACCGCAACCGAGCAGGTTGTCGACAAGGCCCGTCAGGTTGCGGCCGAGCTCCTCGAAGCAAATGTGGCCGACATTGAACTCGATATGGATCGTGGCGTGTTTCACGTCGCTGGCACTCCGAGCGTTTCCAAAACCTGGGCCGAGGTCGGAACGGCTGGCGACATCGTTGACCCCATCGGTGGTGGCGCAATGGGGCTGCCAATCGAAGCCGCGCTTACCTTCAGCGCCGAGAACGCAACGTTCCCGTTTGGTGCGCATGTGGCCGAGGTTGAGGTCGACACTGAAACAGGCAAAGTCACATTGCGTCGCATCGTGACCTGTGACGATGCGGGCCGCATCTTGAATCCACTTATCGTCGAAGGTCAGCGTCATGGCGGTATTGCTCAAGGTGTGGGACAGGCACTGTTCGAACACATGATGTACGACGAAGACGGAAATCCGCAGACCTCGAACTTTGCTGATTATGCGTTTGGCTCGGCTGCAGAGTTCCCGAGTTTCGATCTCGTTCCGCTCGAGACTCCTTCGCCGGTGAATCCGCTTGGCGCAAAGGGCATCGGCGAATCGGGCGCTATCGGCGGTACCCCCGCAGTTCAGAGCGCCGTTATCGACGCATTGTCACCGTACGGAGTCACTCACCTCGATATGCCGTACACCGCCGAACGCGTGTGGCGCGCGGTCACCGGGCTCTGAGTTGAATTCACGACGATGACGCAACCAATCAACCCCAAGCCACGCCAAGAACCTGCAGTCAAGCAACGTTGGCAAAGTTCAGCGAAGTGGACTCTCGTTGCTTCGGTTGGCGTGACTATTGGCATGTTTCTCTTCTTTTATTTTTTATTTCTGAGAGGCTGAACCAATTGTGACAATCGAGATCCGTAGCGCAGCAAGTCGAGGCGAAACCCAGATCGGTTGGCTTGACTCCAAGCACAGTTTCAGTTTCGGCTCCTATGTCGATCACACAAACACTGGCCACGGACTACTGATCGTAAGTAACGACGACCGCGTTGCACCGGCAACGGGTTTCGGCACGCACGGTCACGCCGACATGGAAATCATCACGTGGGTGCTTTCAGGTGAAGTTGAGCATTCCGACACCCTCGGTAATCACGGCATCATTCGCCCCGGACTCGCGCAGCGCATGTCTGCTGGCACCGGTATTCGTCATTCGGAACACAATCCCAGCCCCGACGTCGAGGCTCATTTTGTGCAGATGTGGGTACCACCGGATACGCAGGGGATTGAACCGGGATACGAACAGCAAGAGGTAGGCCACTTGTTGGATGCCGGCGGGCTTATCGCAATCGCTGGTGGTCAAGACAGCGGCGCGGTCATTGTCATCAATCAGCGCGACGCCGTGATGCACGCAGGACGGCTCAAGCCGGGCGAATCTGCATCGATCCCCGTTGCCCCCCATGTTCACCTCTTCGTGGCGCTCGGCTCGGCAATGCTGAACGAGTCCGAGCAGCTTGGTGAGGGCGATGCCCTTCGCCTTACAGGTGAGGGCTCCCACACGATCATGGCGGGCCCAGAAGGGGCCGAAGTCATTGTTTGGGCCACCGCCTGAGATTCACTTCGAAGGTATGAGGCGACCACCGGTAGCCTGCCGATCGTGAGTTCCGCTACCCCCACATCAGTCTCCGAGGTCATTTCCGGTCTTGGCGCCAATGGCTATCTGTCCGACGAGGGATTGGCGACCGCAATTTTCCTTTCGTTGACGATGGGACGTCCCCTCCTACTTGAAGGGGAACCCGGTGTCGGAAAGACCGAAGTGGCAAAGGCGCTCAGCGCACTCACCGGAGGCGAGTTGCTTCGACTCCAGTGCTACGAAGGACTCGACGCATCACAAGCACTGTACGAGTGGGACTACCCGCGGCAGTTGCTTCACCTGCGTGCTGCCGAGGCGGCCGGAACAATTAGTTCCGATGTTGCTGTTGTCGAGAATGAGCTCTACAGCGAACGCTTTCTGGTGCGTCGCCCGCTCCTCGACGCGATCTCCGATCGCCATCACATTGCACCCGTTCTGCTCATCGATGAACTTGATCGCGCTGACGACGAATTCGAGGCATTTCTGCTGGAAGTTCTTGCCGACAATGCGGTGACCATCCCCGAGCTCGGCACGTTTCGCGCAACAGTTCCACCAATCGTGATCATCACCTCGAACCGCACCCGTGACGTGCACGATGCATTGAAGCGTCGTTGCTTGTATCACTGGGTTGAACATCCCGATCTTGAACGCGAGATAGCGATTGTTCAATCGCGCGTTCCTGGAGCAAACGAACTTCTCTCGCGTCAGGTCTCGCGGCTTGTGGCTGAACTCCGCCAGATTGGTTTGTTCAAACCGCCGGGTGTCGCCGAGACAATCGATTGGGTCATGGCACTCACGGCATTAGGTCGCACTGAGCTCGATGCGGCATCTGTTGAAGCATCTCTTGGTGCGGTCGTGAAATATCGCGAAGACGCAGATCGAGTTCGTGCTCGTGGGATCGACTCATTGGTCGAATCCGCCACGAATGCCGACTGAGTGACCGCAATGGACGACGACGGAATCCTGGGACTCGTTGAGTTGCTGCGAACAGCAGGTCTCTCGGTGCCAGTCGGAAACCTGATTACGTTCACTGAGGCAGTGGCGATTACTGGTGGTGATCTTCGATCTCTGTATTGGTGTGGCCGAGCGACGTTGACGCATTCACCAATCGATATCGACTTGTACGACCGTGTTTTCCGGCATTGGATTCTCGGCACAGAACTCGGCCTGACCGAAGCGGTGTCACGTTCGCCCGAACCACTTCTTGTCGACGATGACGAGAGCCTCGATGATGAGCAGGCAGACCGCGCAGATGTCGAGACCAACGACGGTACGGTCCTTCGTTTCAGCCGCACGGAAACGCTTCGTTCTATGGATTTCGCTGATCTTGATGACGAGGAACGCCTCGAGGTCGATCGTCTTATCGCAGACATGCGTCTGACTGCGACGATGCGCCGGTCGCGTCGGCGCCGTCCATCGAAACGATCCTCTGGCGTTCCTGATCTTCGCCGCACCGTCCGCGAGTCGCTCCGCACCGGCGGTGAACCCATCAATCGACGAACATTGCAGCGCACTCGTGTGGCCCGTCGGGTCGTGATCATTGCCGATATCAGTGGTTCCATGGCTGCCTACAGTCGCTCGCTGATTCGCTACGCACACGCAGCGGTGTCGGCTCGCAGTCGAGTCGAGGCATTTGCGTTGGGCACGCGACTGACTCGACTAACTCGGGAACTCGATATCCGCGACCCCGATCAAGCCCTGCAGCGCGCGGCTGATTCGGTCGAGGACTGGTCGGGTGGCACGCGCCTAGGTGAAGGTCTTCAGCAGTTCAACGATGACTGGGGTACGCGCGGCATGGCTCGCGGTGCAGTCGTCGTCATCCTGTCCGATGGTTGGGATCGCGGAGAACCGGAACGGTTGGCAAGCGAAATGGCCCGGCTTTCGCGCGTGGCTCACCGGATTGTTTGGGTAAATCCGTTGAAGGCTTCTGATGGCTACGCGCCGTTGGCTCGGGGGATGGCTGCCGCATTGCCATACGTCGACGATTTCATCGAGGGCCATTCTCTTGGTGCTCTCGACCGCCTCTCATCCATACTCTCAAGTGGCAGTTCAGGCCCCGTACGATCAAGATCCGCGTCAACGCCCGAGGAGGTGACCCGATGAAGGAAATCATGGACGACATTGATCGATGGCGCCGTGCTGGTCATCGTGTTGCACTCGCTCGCGTCGTCGACATCGAAGGTTCGGGTCCAAGGCTTCCTGGCGCGTCGATGGCTGTTGCCGATACTGGCGAGGTAGCTGGTTCCGTTTCAGGCGGCTGTGTCGAAGGTGCAGTGGTTTCCGAAGCCCTCGACATTCTCGCCACGGGTGATCGTCGTGTCGTCACCTTTGGTTACAGCGACGACGAGGCATTCGCCGTCGGTCTTACCTGTGGTGGGACCATCCATCTGTTCATCGAACCTTTGGATTGGTGAACAAAATGTCCGAATCGATCTATGAACTTTGGCGTGCAGCGGTCAACGACCACCGCCCTATCGCTTTAGCGACGGTGATTGAAGGCGAGCACGTGGGTTCCAAAGTCATCGTCGGTGATGGCATCGAGCCGACCGGCACGCTTGGCGACGCCGATCTTGATCGAGTTGTCATTCGAGACACCATCGGTGAACTTGCTGGTGGCCGAAGTGGAGTGCGTCACTACGGTCCTCATGGCGAGGCCCGTGAAGATGCGGTTTCGATTTTCATTGAATCATTTGCTCCGCCGCCGCAGATGTTGATTTTCGGTGCGGTGGATTTCACTGGGGCCCTCGTGAAGGTCGCCAAGGTCATGGGCTACCGCGTCACGGTCTGCGACGCGCGTGAGGTTTTCGCCACCAAGCGTCGATTTCCTTCCGCCGATGAAGTCGTGGTCGATTGGCCCCATCGCCATCTTGAAAAGGTTGGCGATCGCTTAGGCCAGCGAGACGCAGTCTGTGTGCTTACGCACGATCACAAGTTCGATGTGCCAGCGATTCAGGCTGCTCTTGCGACTGGCGTTGGATATCTCGGGGCTATGGGAAGTCGCCGGACTTGTGCTGAGCGGCTTGAGCGTCTCGCCGAGGCTGGCGCCGATATGGATCAGGTCAATCAACGCCTTCATGCGCCAATCGGTCTTGATCTTGGGGGACGAACGCCAGAAGAAACGGCGATTGCTATTTGTGCTGAAGTCATCGCAGCACGCACTGGACGAGTAAGCGCGTCACTGAGCGATACGACCGGCAGCATTCACTAACAACATCGATGGTTTCTGATCGCCACGGGCGACCAGTGTTACGACAGGCCGGACTCTTCAAGCGAACGACGTACAAGAACGCGTGCCAGATGCTCGCGGTACTCAGACGACGCGTTGATGTCGCTTTGTGCTTCGGTGCCCTCATTGGCAAACGCTGCAGCGTCGGCAGCACCTGCACCGGACTTCACCGCGTCCATTACTGCGCTTGCGAGCAGGGGAGTCGAGCCCATGTTGACAAGTGCGACGCCAGTCGAGCCATTGGCGCGAACAGTAGCGACACCGACAATGGCCCAGTCCTGAGCACGACGGTTGAACTTTTGAAATGACCAACCCTGCGTGTCGAGCTTTGGGATACGGATCTCGGTGAGCAACTCATCGGGAGCAAGCGCAGACTCAAGGAAGCCGGTGAAGAATTCAGATGCTGCGATTTCGCGGGTTCCGTTGGGGCCGGTGGCCACAAGCGTGCCACCCATCGCCAGGATGACTGCCGGAAGATCAGATGCGGGGTCGGCGTGGGCAAGAGAACCGCCGAGGGTGCCGCGATGGCGAACCTGAGGATCGCCGACGTGGCCGGCTGCGTGTGCAAGAAGTGGTGCGTCTGCAGCCAACATCGTGCTGATTTCGAGATCGCGGTGGCGCGTGAGTGCGCCAATGGCGATGTGATCGCCGGCATCGTTGATGTAGCGAAGGTCATCGAGGCGGCCAACGTCGACCAGGACCGAAGGAGCAGCGAGGCGCAGCTTCATGAGCGGGAGGAGTGAATGTCCGCCAGCAAGGAGCTTGGCTTCATCGCCGTGTTCGGTGAGTGCGGCGAGAGCGGCATCGACAGAGTCGGCACGGACGTAGTCGAACGATGCGGGGATCACTTTGATGCCCCGTGTGATTCAGCAGCGCACGCAAGAACGGACTTCACAATGTTGTGATAGCCGGTGCATCGGCAGAGATTGCCTTCAAGCCCAATGCGAACATCGGCTTCGGAAGGGTTGGGGATTTCGTCGAGAAGTGACACTGCTGCCATCACCATGCCAGGGGTGCAGTACCCGCACTGGAGTCCATGGTTCTCTTGGAAACAGCGCTGCATCGGGTGAAGGGTGTCGCCATCGGCAAGTCCTTCGATCGTGGTCACAGAGAGACCATCGACCTGAGCGGCGAGCATCGTGCATGACTTCGCTGACTCGCCTTCAACATGAATGGTGCACGCGCCGCACGAAGAGGTGTCGCAGCCGACGTTGGTGCCAGTGAGGCCTAGTTCATCGCGAAGAAAGTGCACCAGAAGCGTGCGAGGTTCGACGTCGCCGGACCGCTGCTCGCCATTGACCGTCACCGTGATCTGCATGTTCCCCCTCGGCGCAAACCCGCCGGAACTGCACCGGCGAACGGGTTGCAGACTAGCCGAGCAGGGGAGCGGACTGGCTCGTCGGATGCTTGACTGTTCTCGTGAGTGTTCCTCAACCGCAGATCGCAGTGGTGTTGGCCGCAGGTGGTTCAACGCGCTTTGGTGCGGGAGCGAAGCAACTCGCCACCGTCGACGGAACGCCTCTGGTGGCGATCGCGGTGCAAGCGGCAGTCAGCGCCGGATGTTTCGCAGAGGTCATTGTCGTGGAGGGTGCAGTCCCGCTTGGGTCAGTGGTGCCTGAGGGGGTGCGGATCATCGAGAACCCGGATTGGGCCTCGGGGCAGGCCGGCTCGCTGCAGACGGCGATTGAGGCGGCTCGGAGTGCCGGTGCGGGGGCGGTGGTCGTTGGGCTGGCGGATCAGCCGGGGGTGACGGCCGAGGACTGGCGATTGATTTCACAGGCCGAGACGCAGCTGCCCATCGTGGTGGCCACGTATGAAGGAGTTCGTGGAAATCCCGTTCGACTTGGGTCTGAGATTTGGGACGAACTGCCAAAAGAGGGCGA
>CAIKHC010000086.1 GCA_903827085.1 uncultured Candidatus Nemicrothrix sp.
ACGATGTGCTCGATCGAATAACCGGTGCATGCTCCGCAGTCATAACACGGGGTCCAACGGCAATCAGGGAGCCCGACCTCGGCTAGGGCATCTCGCCAGTCCTGCCAAAGGAAATCTTTATGAAGTCCGGCACTGAGGTGGTCCCAGGGAAGGACCTCATCTTCGGTGCGGTGGCGGTAGGCGTACCAGTCTGGGTCAAGACCGTGGGCGGCCATGGCGGTAAGCCAAAGCTCAAGGTCGAACCGTTCGTTCCATTCCTGGAAGGTTCCGCCCTGGCGCCAGACTTCTTCGATCACGACGCCGATACGGCGATCACCGCGACTCATGATGCCTTCCACGAGTGTCGCTTTGGGATCATGCCACTTCACTTGCACGCCGTGAGATTTGCGCGTGTCGTCGCGAAGCAAATTGATTTTGCGACGCAGTTCCTCGACCGTGTTCTGACCAAACCACTGAAAGGGAGTGAATGGTTTCGGAACAAAACCGCCAACGGACGCGGTGACCGAGGGACTTTTCGTATGCGCTTTGCCGAGCTGCACACAGTTACGCGCCAATTCAGCGATACCAAGCGTGTCCTCATCGGTTTCTGTTGGGAGACCAGTGAGGAAATACAACTTCACGCGACGCCATCCGTTTGCATAGGCCGCTTCAACTGCGCTGTAGAGATCTTCTTCGCGAATCAATTTGTTGATGACCTGACGCATACGCCATGTGCCGGCCTCGGGCGCAAAAGTAAGGCCCGTTCGGCGCGCTCGCTGAATCTGCGTCGCAATACCAACCCCGAATGCATCGACCCGAAGACTCGGCAGTGATACCGAAACCGGAGGGCCATCGTCGGTCGACTGGACGATGTCGCCAACAAGTTTCTCGATACCGGAGAAATCGGCGGTGGAGAGAGAAGTCAAAGCGACCTCGTCATATCCGGTGCGCCGCAAACCCTCTTCGACCATGGTCCGAACTTGTTCGGCCGGGCGCTCGCGCACCGGACGCGTGATCATTCCTGCTTGGCAGAAGCGACAGCCACGAGTGCAGCCACGGAACACTTCGACATTCAGTCGATCGTGGACAACCTCAGTTATCGGAACAAGTTGAGTCTTGGGATACGGGAACTCAGCAAGATCGGCGACCGTGCGCTTTTCTACACGTTCGGGAACATCGGAATATCGAGGCGTAACGGCAACAATGTTGGCCCCTTCGTAGGTGACGTCGTACATCGACGGCACGTACACGCCAACGATGTGTGACAACTCGCGAAGAACGTTTTCGCGACTGCCCTCGGTGCGGCCTGACTTCTTCCACTCCCGAACAACTTCGTTGATTTCGGTGATGACTTCTTCACCATCGCCCAACACGACAATGTCGAGGAAGTCGGCGATTGGTTCAGGGTTATAGGTGCAGTGTCCCCCGGCGACAATGAGCGGATGCTCGGGACGGCGCTCGGCGCTACGGACCGGTACACCAGCGAGGTCGACCATGTTCAGCAGATTGGTGTAGGTGAGCTCGGCAGAAAGATTGAAGCCAATGAGATCGAAGAGGCCGGCAGGACGATGGCTATCGATTGAGAACAACGGGATGTTGCGATCGCGAAGAAGACCCTCGAGATCGGTCCATGGCGCGTAGGCCCTCTCGGCAACGGCGTGGGGATTCTCGTTGAGGATTTCGTAAAGAATCTGCAGACCCTGATTTGGCAGACCTATTTCGTACGTATCGGGGTACGACAACAACCACGCCACCTTGTCGGGGGCATGGTGTGGGGTACGAGCTCCGTCCTCGAGGCCGATGTAGCGAGCAGGTTTCGCCACGTTGGCCAGAAGGGGCTCCAGCTGGGGCCATACATCGGTCATGACCCGTAGATGCTACCGGGGTACCCCCGGTCTATTGGAACCGGCGCATGTAGACGTTGAGAACTAGGCCAAGACCAGCCAATGCCGTGATGGTTGCCGAACCCCCGGCACTGATTAAAAGCAAAGGGATACCTGTCACTGGCATGATCCCCATAGCCATACCCACGTTCTCAAACGCCGAGAATGCGAACATCGCCAGGACTCCAGCGCAGAGATACGTGCCGAAGGAATCCTTCGCAACTTGAGCGATTCTCCAGATCCGGTAACAAAGCAGCCCGTACAAGAACAGCATCATTGATGCTCCGATGAAGCCAAACTGCTCGGCGACGGCGGTGAAGATGAAGTCCGTCTGCTGCTCAGGAACAAAGCCCAACTTTGTTTGCGGACCATCGAAAAGTCCTTGACCAGTTATCCCGCCATTGGCGATGGCCTGCTGGCTCTGTTCGATGTTGTACACGGCAGAGTTCGAAGTATCGCTCGGGTTCACGAAGGCCGTTAACCGATTGCGCTGATAGTCAGCCAACAAGGGCGAGTTCAAAGCGCCTACGACACCAACCACGCCGACGATCGTCAGTACCGCGATGTATTTCGTGGGTAGTCCTCCCACAAGCATGATGGTCATCATGATTGCAAGAAGGATCAGCGTCTCTCCGAGATCTGGTTGCAACATGATGAGAGCCATAGGCAGCGCAGCCGTCGCTAGAAGTGCAACGAGTCGCCGAATGTCAATGTCGCCGCGAAACTCCGATAGCAAAAATGCCAGGACGCCGATGAGTGACAGCTTTGAGAATTCGGCTGGCTGCATCTGAAACGGCCCGAGGGAGAACCAGGATTTTGCTCCATTGACTTCGCTACCCAAAGGAGAAATAACGAGTACGAGTAGAGCGGTGGTGATTCCATAGAACGCCCACGCCCAGTCGTGAAGCTTTCGGTAGTCGACGACACTGCAGAAGATCATGGCTCCTGCGCCGATGATCATGAACGTCGCCTGCTTATACAAATAGGACTTCGAATAATCGGGGCCCGGACCACGCGTCGCGCTGTACACCGCGATGACGCCCAGGATCGAGAGAATCACCGT
>CAIKHC010000087.1 GCA_903827085.1 uncultured Candidatus Nemicrothrix sp.
CTCAAGCTCATCGACGACGTCAACGACTCTGCGTCCGCCGATTACTACGACTCCGACAACGACGCCTCCTCCTGCTCCAAACTGATCGATGCGACAGCAGGGGCACCAACGCGTAAGGCTGTGCCAATGAATGATCTCGAGCGGCTCTTGGATTTGCAGGCCAATGACACCGCCGCCGACCAATTGCGTCATCGACGCAAGGTGTTGCCAGAGCGTGAGACGTTGGTTGAACTCGATCGTAAGGAAAAAGCGCTGCGGGCAGAGGTGGCAGAACCACAGGCCGAGCGCGACGGTTTGGCTCGCGATCAGAAGCGACTCGAAGACGAGATCGCAACCGTTGAAGGAAAAGCTGCACACGTCGAAAAGCAGCTCTACGACGGATCAATGACATCGCCGAAGGAAGCGCAGGGACTTCAGGCGGATCTCGAATCACTCAAGCGTCGCCAATCAACGCTTGAAGATGAAGTGATTGAACTTATGGAGCAAATCGAACCGCTCGATGAGCAACTTGCTGCATCGGTTGTGGCTCTTGCTGCGATCGATACTGAACGTGCGCAGGTCAAGGCCTCACTTGCGTCATCTGAGAATGCTGTCGACAACGAACTCGAGGAAACCTCGGCGGCGCGGCAGGCTCTCGTCGATGCGGTGCCCGCAACATTGATTACTGAATACGAGCGCATTCGTGGGGGCGAAGGCGGTATTGGTGTCGCCCGTCTTCAGGGGGCCACCTGCATGGGTTGTCATATCTCTATGGCGGCGGCCGAGGTCGACGTCATGAAGCGAATGCCTGCCGATGAACTCGCCTACTGCCCCGATTGCGGGAGATTGCTCGTCCGATGATTCTCTGGTTCGCCGGAGTCAGTTTCGTTTTCGTGTGGTGGGTCTTCCGAAGCCCCGCACTCGATTACCGACTGGTGATGCTTGGAGCAGTACTGCCCGTGGGGGAGTTCTTCCTTGGTGGTCCGCGTGTACTGCACGCGTTACTTGCTCCCGTTGCGCTCTTAGGCATCTTGATGCTGGCGACACAGAAGCGTCGCTTAGTGCGTCGCCGATGGATCGGTATTCCCATTGGCATGATGATGCATCTTGTACTCGATGGCATCTGGGCCCGACCCGAAGTGTTTTGGTGGCCATTCTTTGGGCTCGATTTCGGAGCCGGAGGGTTGCCCGAACTTGGTCATCCAATTGCAGTCACGTTGTTGTTTGAGTTCGTCGGTCTTGGATGTCTCGTGTGGGCCTGGCGTGCGTTTGAATTCTCTAACCCCCAAATTCGGGAGCGGTTCTTCCGTACAGGTCAACTCTCGCGTTCGGTGCCCAAACCTCCAACCTGTTAGGTCACGTCATGCTGCATATCGTTCGTCACGGTCGTACCGAACACAATGCGTCGGGTCTGTTGCTTGGCCGGATTGATCCGCCGCTCGACGACCTTGGTCGGGATCAGGCCGCCGCGCTTGCTGCGGCGATTGGTCCGGTGGATCGGTTAATCACGAGTCCGCTGTTGCGAACACGACAAACCGCCGAGGCATTTGGCATCGAACCAGTCGTCGACGAACGATGGATCGAACTCGACTATGGCGACTTCGACGGAGTTCCGCTCTCTTCGGTCGAGCCGGAGATCTGGAAAGCGTGGCGGACTGACGCTGATTTCGCTCCGCCCGGCGGAGAATCGCTTCGCCAACTCGGTCAGCGCGTCTCTGAGGCATTGGGCGACTTAGACCGCGCCGAAGAGAGCGATCTGACCACGGTCGTAGTTACGCACGTGTCGCCGATCAAGGCGGCAGTGTGCTGGGCACTGGGTGTCGACGATCTTGTGTCTTGGCGTTTATGGGTGGCAACGGCATCGATCACGTCGGTTGCTGTCGGCGGTGGTCTTCGAGCAGTGCACGGGTTCAACGACATTGCGCATCTTCGGGCAGCAGGGTTGGCTGACCGCTAGCGTCAGCGCAGCAAACACCCTCTGAAAGGACATCCAATGACCATCGTGATCCGAGGAACTCTTCCCGTTCGTGCCGACAAGCGAGATGAAGCAATCGCGGCATTCATTGCGGTGTCCGAGGGTTCAGAATCTGAAGCCGGTTGCCAGGTGTACCGGTTCTCCGAAGATGTTCGCGAGCCGAACACGTTCATCATCACCGAGCACTGGGATGACGAGGCTGCTCTCGGCGGTCACTTCCAGACCCCGCATATGGCGGCATTCACGTCGATCGTTGGCGATCTTCTCGCTGGTGCGCCTGACGTTGTGAAGTATCAGGTCAGCAGCTTTGGGCCGCTCCACGGCTAGTCGGAATGCGTGGGACCATCGTGAGATGAAATCCACGACGGGATCGACCCGTGGGCTATGGGTTGCGCTCACGTGTGCAGCGCTCTTCGTTGCCAGTTGTGGAAACAGTGACGCAGTTGACGCCAACCCAACGGTGAGCGCTGTCGCCATTGAGTCGACAACAACAACCATCCTGCCCGCGACGACAACCTCGCTGAAGGTCTATGCCGCAACGGCATTCGATCAGACTGACGCGCTGATGACCGAACGGGTGAACTCGGCCGGCCTGTCGGGGGGCATGGTGCGCATTGGGCGTGCCGATGGTTCTGTGATCTACGAAAAATCGATTGGTGCAGTTCGCGGCTCGACGCCGTTGTCGGTGGCGTCATCGACAAAGTGGCTGACAGCGGCAGCGTTCATGACGTTCGTTGATCAAGGCGTAATCGGACTTGATGACAACATTGCAAAATGGCTTCCGGAGTTTTCAAACGACGCTCCACCTGTGACACCTCGACAGCTGTTGAGCCATACCTCCGGTGTTCGGGACAACAAGTGTCAGGCCGGAGGAATGTCGCTGAGCGCGTGTGTGAAAGCGATTGCGTCATCTGCTCGCCAGTTTCCAGCCGGGTCGAAGTTC